>JADLFL010000016.1 GCA_020845575.1 Acidobacteriota bacterium
AGCCGGAAGGTCGTGGGGATCTGCAAGCAGTACGCGCAGAAGGGGATGTTCAACATCTTCCTCGGCGTGTTCTTCGGCACGCTCGCGTTCGCGTTCTACGAGCCGTTCTTCTTCATCGGCTATCTCGTGTCGATTGCGCTCTTCGGGCTGTACCAGGCGATCTTCATGGCCAACGCCGGTGGGGCGTGGGACAACGCCAAGAAGATCGTGGAGACCGAACTCAAGGCGAAGGGCACGCCGCTGCACGACGCGACGGTGGTGGGCGACACCGTCGGCGATCCGTTCAAGGACACCTCGTCTGTCGCGATGAACCCCGTGATCAAGTTCACCACGTTGTTCGGCCTGCTGGCGGTCGAACTGGCGGTGAGCATGAAGGGCGCCGACTACGCACACACGCCGGCCACGCTCGCGCTCACGGCAGCGTTCCTCGTCGTGTCGGTGTACTTCGTCTACAGGTCGTTCTACGGGATGCAGATCTCGAAGAAGGCGTAAATCAGTGCACCAGCGCGTCGACGGTGGGAGCCGTTGACGCGCCCGGTCCGGCGCCGTCCATCCGGCGCCCGTAGCGTTCGAGCATCGCGCGCAGGTCGTCGAAACGCAGGGGCTTGGGCAGGTAGTCGTCCATGCCCGCGTCGATGCAGCGCTGCCTGTCGCCTTCCATGGCGTTGGCCGTGAGCGCCACGATCAGCGTGCGCGCCGCGCCGCGCTCCTCACGCTCGCGGATGAGCGCGGTGGCCTGGTATCCATCGCACTCGGGCATCTGGCAGTCCATCAGCACGATGTCGTACGGCAGCCGCCCGAGCGCCTCGACCACCTCGAGGCCGTTGGTCACGGCGTCGACGCGATGTCCGAGTTTCTCCAGCATGCGCACGGCCACGCGCTGGTTCACGGCGTTGTCCTCGGCCAGCAGGAGGCGCAGGCGCCTGACCGCCGCCCCGGCGCGTTCCGTCGTGCTCGTCGTGCCTGATGCGGCCGCGGCGGCACCCGCACCCGGCGACACGGGCGCCGACTGCAGGGACAGGGCGCGCGTGAGGGCCTGCAGGAGGTACCGCTTGCGCACCGGCTTGGTCACCAGGCCGTTGAAGCCGTGGGCGAGCGCTTCGTCGAGTGCGCCCGGCGTCACGACAGACGACGACAGCAGCAGGGGGAGCGCCCCTGTCGTCGCGCGCGCGCGCACCAGGCCGCCCAGCGTGTAGCCGTCGATGCCGGGCATCTGCTGATCGACGATCGCGAAGTCGAACCCCTGTCCCGTGGCGTCGGCCGCATCGAGGGCCGCCATCGCACCCTGGGGCGTCGAGACGCACGTCACGTCCACGCCCCAGGCCGTGAGCAGGCAGCGGAATACGTGGAGACTGATTTCGTGGTCGTCGACGCAGAGCGCGCGCCTGCCGCGCAGTTGCGCGGTCGTCACCTCGTCGCCGTTGCCCCCCACGTGCTCCACGCGCACCGTGAACCAGAACGTGCTGCCATGGCCGGGCACGCTGCGGATGCCGACCTCTCCACCCATCGCTTCAGCCAGGTGCCGGCTGATCGCAAGGCCGAGGCCGGTGCCGCCGTACTTGCGCGTGGTCGATGCATCGGCCTGCGTGAACGGCTGGAACAATCGCTGCTGCACGTGCGTGGGGACGCCGACGCCCGTGTCTGTCACTTCGAACCGGATCCTGGACGGGAAGCCCACTGTCTCGTCCACCGAGACGTGGACGCTCACCGACCCGTGGGCGGTGAACTTCACGGCGTTGCCGAGCAGGTTCAGCAGCACCTGCCTGATGCGGCCCGGATCGCCCTTGACCATCTGCGGCACGTCCGGCGCCGCGAAGCAGCCGCACTCGAGGCCCTTCTTCCTCGCGCTCTCGGCCACGAGATCGAGGGCGTCCTCGACCATCGCGCGCATGTCGAAGTCGACGGTCTCCAGCGCGAGCTTGCCCGCCTCGACCTTCGAGAAGTCGAGGATGTCGTTGACGATCGTCAGCAGGTGCTCGGCCGACGCCCTGACGGCCTCGCCGTATTCGCGTTGCTCGGCGCCGAGCGGCGTGTCGAGCAGCAGGCCCGTCATGCCGATGATGCCGTTCATCGGCGTCCGGATCTCGTGACTCATCGTCGCGAGGAAGCCGCTCTTGGCGGCGGTGGCGGCCAGCGCCGTATCGCGCGCCTCCGCCAGTTCCACGGCGTGTGTCTCCAGTTCCGCGAGGTAGCGTCCCCGGTCGGCTTCGGCCACGGCTTCGACGGTGTTGTCCTGCACGAAGGACCACACCATCGGCGCGCCGCTGGCGTCGCGCATCAGCGTGCCCGTGAGCAGGACCGGCAGTTCCGTGCCGTCGCGCGCGAGCAGGTGCGTCCGGAGCGGACCGAACGATCCGCGCGCCTTCATCTCGTCGCGCTGCGCGCGCAGCACGTCCTTGTCGAGCAACAGATCGCCCGGCTCCATCGACGAGAGTTCCTCGGAGGAGTAGCCGAGCATCGCCAGGAGCGCGGGGTTGACGTGCTCGATGGCGCGGTCCGCACGCGAGAGCATCAGACCGAGCGGCGAGGTCAGGAACAGGCCGCGAAACTGCACCTCCGACGCCATCAACTGGTCGCGCACCATCGCCAGCGCCTTGAGCGATGCCTGCAGCGAGGCGTTGCTCGTGGTCAGGGCCTCTGCGTGTTCGCGACTGGTGGCGTAGACGCGCGTCGCCAGCCCCGCCACGCCCGCCAGCAGCAGGCCGGGGACCAGGACCAGGATCGGCAGTCCGTCCACGTGGCTGGCCTGCTGCGAACCGAGGGCCGTGGCAAAGGCGATGGTGCACGCGGCGAGGACCACCGTGATCGTGGCCGGGACCCAGCGCCGCCACGTCGTGTGCATGCGCCGCAGGTACACCGCCAGCTTCGCGGCGGGGAGTGCCAGAGGGACACGGTCGGAAGAAAGGGAGTCGGCGGGCACGAGGCGTCTGCGGAGCGACTGTGGTCGTCCTCCGCAGACATCGGCCGGATTGCCCGCGGCTTTACCGCGACTGCTGGCGGAGGCCCCTGACTTTCATCGGCAGGCCGAACAGGTCGATGAACCCGCGGGCGGCCGTGATGTCGTAGTCGGCCATGGCGAAGCTCGCCAGGCTCGTGTCGTAGAGCGACTGCGGCGACGTGGCGCTCACGGCCGTGGCGCGGCCCTTGTACAGCTTCACGCGCACCTGGCCGGTGACGACCTGGTTGGCATGGTCCACGAACGCCTGCAGGGCCTCGCGCAGCGGATGGAACCACTGGCCGTAGTACACCAGTTCGCCGTACTTCAGGGCGATGCGCTGCTTCTCGTGATAGAGCTCGCGTTCGAGGCAGATCTGTTCGAGCGCCTTGTGGGCCTCGTAGAGAATCGTGCCACCCGGGGTCTCGTAGACGCCGCGGCTCTTCATCCCCACGAGCCGGTTCTCCACCAGCGTCACCTGGCCCACGCCATGACGTCCGCCGATCTCGTTCAGCAGGGCGATGAGGGCGTGTCCCTTGCCCTGGAACCGCTTCTTGTTGACGGCGACAGGCACGCCGGCCTCGAAGTCGATGGTGACGTACTCGGCGCGATTGGGGGCCCTGGACGGCGGCACCGAGATCGCGTACACGCGGTCGTTGGGCTCCGAGGCGGGATCCTCGATCTCGGCACCCTCGTGGCTGATGTGCCACAGGTTGCGATCCTGCGAGTAGATCTTCTTCTTGGTCTGGGCGATCGGGATGCCGTGCTTGCGCGCGTAGTCGATGGCCGTCTCGCGATCGGTGAGCCCATCGTCGAGGAACTGCTGATCCTTCCAGGGCGAGACGATCTTCAGCGTCGGATCGAGCGCCTGATAGGTGAGTTCGAAGCGGACCTGATCGTTGCCCTTGCCCGTCGCACCATGCCCGACGGCGTCGGCACCCACCTTCTGTGCGTACAGCACCTGGTGCTTCGCGATGAGCGGACGCGCGATACTCGTGCCGAGCAGGTAGTCCTGCTCGTACGTGGCGTGGGCGCGCAGCATCGGGAAGCAATACTCTTCGGCGAATTCCTTGCGCAGATCCTTGACGAGGACGGCGTCGGCGCCGCTCTGGCGCGCCTTCGTCTCGATGGCTTTCAGCTCATCCCCCTGACCGAGCTCGGCGGCGAAGGCGTAGAGCTTGACGCCGGGATACCGCGACTTGAGCCACGGCAGGATGACGGACGTGTCGAGGCCGCCGGAATAGGCGAGCACGATCTTCTTGGGCGATGACGCAGCACTCATGACCGCCCAGTATAGGGGCAAGTGACGCTCTGCCTCGCCTGTCGCCCTGAACAGATCTGTAATCGACGACTGTCGGGACGAGCGCCATGTCGTGCCTGCACAAGACCTTCGGTGTGGCGACATTTGTCCTGCGCCGGAGCGGCATCGGAGGTACGCGCGACGAGCACTTACGAAATTCGTTCAACTCCAATAAAGTCAAATAGTTACGACGCATCAACAGACGCTTGATTTGCTGCGGGAACTGGTCACAATGGCTGAGTCGGCTCGTGCCGTCAGTCGCCATGTCCTGTGTCCTGATCGTCGACGATGAAGTGGAGAGCCGCACGCGCCTGCGGACGTGGCTGCAGGCGGAGGGCCATGTGGTCACCGAGGCCGCCAACGGCCTCGATGCGCTCGAGCGAGCGCGACAGCACCCGCCCGATCTCGTCGTCTCGGACATCCTGATGCCGCAGATGGACGGCTTCGCGTTGTGCCGCGCCACGCGATCCGAACCGCTTTTCGCTCGCGCGCCGTTCGTCTTCTACACGAGCACGCACACGACGGCGGAGGACGTCGCGCGGGCGACGCGCCTCGGCGCCTCGCGGTTCGTCGTCAAGTCGATGGCCGCCGAGGAGATCATCCGCGCCGTCACCGACGCACTGCGGGAGGACGATGCGGCGCCGCGCGCGCCCGGCGACGGGGGGCTCGGCGAGACCGAGTCGTGGCGCCTCTACAACGAGGCGCTGATCGCGGCGCTGGAGCGTCGCAATCTCGAGTTGATCGACGAGGTGCACTCGTTGAACGGCCTGTTGCGCGTGCTCGATCACGTCCCGTCGCTCGTGAGCGTGACCGACACGTACGGGCGCATCGAGTTCGTGAACAGGCGCTTCGAGGAAGTCACCGGGTATTCGACGGGCGACGTGCGTGGGCAGACGCATGCCGTACTGCGCACGCGTCACACAGACGCCGGCCAGGCCTTCGAGATTCGCGCCGCGCTGCTGACCGGCCAGTCGTGGCGCGGCGAGTTCGAGCACAGGCGCCGCGACGGCTCACCGTTCTTCGAGCGTGCGGTGATCCTGCCCGTGTTCGGCGCGCGTGGCACTGTCATGCACTTCGTCCGCGTGTCGGAGGATGTCACCGAGGAAAAGGCGCGCGCCGTCGCGCGCGCGACCAGCGAGGCGCGTCAACGGCACCAGCGCTTCGAGTCGGCGGGACGGCTGGCTGGCGGCATCGCGCACGACTTCAACGACCTGCTCACCGTGGTGGTCGGTCACGCGCATCTGCTGCTGGGGCAACTGCCGCCGAGCGATCCACTGCGTGAAGACGTCGAGGCCATCCTCGACGCCGCCACGCGCGGCGCCGGCATCACGCAGCAACTCCTCACGTTCGCGCGGCGCGACGTCGTGCACCCGCTCGTACTGGATCCGGCGCACGCGATCGCCGCGCTCGCGCGCACGCTGCAGCGGCTGGCGGGCGACGAGATCAGACTGGGGTTCTCGCTGGGACCCGACATCTGGCCCGTGCTGATCGATCCGGCACCCTTCGACAGGATGATCATCGACCTGGTCACGAACGCGTGCGGGGCGATCCGCGGGAGTGGAGCGGTCGACCTCTCGTTGCGTAACGTATCGCTCACGGGTCCAGACGCCACGTCGCACGGCGGATTGCGCGCGGGCGAGTACGTGGCGTTGCGCGTGAGCGACACGGGAGCGGGAATCCCCGAGTCGGCGCTGCCGCACGTCTTCGAGCCGTTCTTTGCGAGCGATTCGCCGTCGCGTCACACCGGGCTCGGCACGGCGAGCATCGTCGGCGCCGTGGAACAGGCCGGTGGTCATGTCGAAGTGGAGCGCACGGGCGAAGGCGGCACGACGTTCCTCGTCCTGCTGCCGCGCGCGTCCGGCGCGGCCGCCGCCGCGGCGTCGATGGCGCCGGCCGGGGCGCCGGCTGGTGCCATCGACGGTTCGGAGCGCATCCTGCTGGTGGAGGACGAGCCTGCCGTGCTCGAGCTCGTGCGGCGCACGCTGGAGTCGTTCGGGTATACGGTGCTGCACGCGAGCACGCCCGAGCGCGCGATCCGCGCGATGCAGGAGCCTGATGCGCGCGTCGACCTCCTCCTGGCCGACATCGTCATGCCCGGCATGAACGGACGCGAGCTCGCGACGCAGTTGCGCGGGCTGGATCCGGCGCTGCGCGTCCTGTTCATGTCCGGCTACGCCAGCGACGTGGTCACCGAACGCGGCCTGCTGTCGGCCGATGACGCGCTCATCACCAAGCCGTTCAGTCCGACCGCGCTGGCCGCCCGCGTCCGCGACGTCCTGTCGGGGAAGTAGCCCGGTAACCGGCAGCGGGCAACCGAAACGCCACTCGCAGGTAGCCGCCGGATTCCATCCGGCGGACGAGCATCACTGACTGCCGGATGAAGTCCGGCAGCTACGCGGATGGAGCGAACGGATTTGAACCCGTGCGTCCGGCGCACGATCCGCTGCTACCATCGCACGCATGCTGACGATGAAGGAGGCGAGCCGCCTGTTCCGCGTGGAGCCGGGGTCGCGCCTGCGACTGAAGAAGCACGATCCGGCGTGGGCCGGCGATGCGGATCTGAAGCGCCTCGAGCACGACGAACTCAAGGCCACGGCCCGCGCGTTCGTCGAGCAGAACCTCGTGAGGCTGAACGAGGCGCAGGACCGGCTCGCGTCCAACGATGTGTACTCCGTGCTGGTCGTGCTGCAGGCGATCGACGCGGCGGGCAAGGACGGCATGATCAAGCACGTGATGTCGGGCCTGAACCCGCAGGGTTGCCAGGTGTTCAGCTTCAAGCGCCCGTCGGAGGAGGAGCTCGATCACGACTTCCTGTGGCGCTATTGGCGCGCGCTGCCCGAGCGCGGCCGGATCGGCATCTTCAACCGTTCCTACTACGAAGAGACGCTCGTGGTGCGCGTACACCCGGAAGTGCTGGAGCGCCAGCGGCTGCCGCCCGGTCCGCGCGACAGGACGTTCTGGGCCGAGCGCTACGAAGACATCAACGGTTTCGAACGGCACCTCACGCGCAACGGAACGCTCATCCTGAAGTTCTTCCTGCACATTTCGAAGAAGGAGCAGAAGAAGCGCTTCATGGAGCGGCTGGACAACCCGGACAAGCACTGGAAATTCGAGATGGCGGACCTGCGCGAGCGCGCGGTCTGGGACGAGTACCAGCACGCGTTCGAGGACACGCTCACGCAGACGAGTACGCCGTGGGCCCCATGGTGGGTGATTCCCTCGGACAACAAGTGGGTGTCGCGCGCGCTGGTCTCGGCCATCCTGACCAACGCGATCGGTGGCCTGGGCCTGAAGCCCCGCCGCGTGTCGGAGGCGCAGTTGGTGACGCTGCGTGAAGCGCGAACGCGACTCCTGAGCGAACCGGAGGGCTGACGTGCGCGCATACCGACTGTTTGTCGCGTGTCTTGCCGCGACCGTGGCGGCCGGCGTTGCCGCGTCGACGCAGTCGCCGGTGCCCGAAGAGGTCCGGCGCCTGCTCTCGCGCGAGTTCACGTTCACCGACGCCCAGATCGCCGCGGCGCGGAGCGGTCAGCCCGTGGTCGCGTCGATGGCATCGAGCGTCGCTCGCGAGGTTGCCGTCGTGGGGGCGGTTCGCATCGCGGCGCCCGCGTCGCGGATGGTGGCGATGGTGCGTGACATCGAACGGCTGGAGCGTGGCAAGGGGTTTCTGGCGACGCACAAGTTCTCGTCGCCCCCGTCGCTTGCCGACGTGGCGACGCTGCGCCTGCCCGACGGCGACATCGAGGATCTCCGGTCGTGCCGTCCGGGACGCTGTGCCGTGAAGCTGGGGCGGGGCGCCTTCGACGATCTGGCACGCGTGGACTGGCGCGCGCCCAACGCCGCCGAGCAGGTCAACGGGTTCGCACGACGCATGGCCGTGTCCTACGTGGAGCAGTACAAGGCCGACGGCAACAAGGCCCTGGCCGTCTACGTCGACACGCCGGATCCGATCGACATCGCGAAGGAGATCGACGACATGGTCAGGCGGTCGTCGGTGCTCACGTCCACACTGCCCGAGGTGTCGCGCTACCTCCTGGCCTACCCGGCAGGACGGCCGGCGTCGGTGGACGACTTCTTCTACTGGTCGCTGGCCGAGTTCGGCCTGAAGCCCGTCCTGCGCCTGAACCACACGGTCATCCATCCGACGGGCACATCGTCCGGACTGCAGTACGCCATCACGACCAAGCAGCTGTACGCGAGCCACTACTTCCACGCCGCGCTCGACGTGCGCGTGCTCCTCGACGATCCCGAGCAGCCGGGCCGCGCGCACTACCTGATCATGCTCAGCCTCGCGCGCGCCGATGGCCTCACGGGCATCTTCGGCGGCGTCGTGAAGCGCAAGGTCACGAGTGGCGGCGTCGCGGGTGTCCGCGCCACGCTCGCAGCCATGAAGAACAGGGCCGAGGGAAGGTAAGTCAGCGGGCCGGCGTGCAGGGACGCGGACGGAATCCCGGGCGCGCGAAGAGCACGCGCGTGTACACCTCGCTCGTGTCCTCGACCACGCGGTACTCGCCATCGGAGTACGTGCGCCGCGACGCCGGTGCATCAGGCACCTTCGTTTCGTCGAGAACGAGCACCGAGCCGTCGGGCCACGTCACGTACGCCTTGTTGTTCTCGAACGCCACACGAAAGGCATCGGCGCCGCACCGGTACGGCGAGCCGAGTGGGGCGACGGATGGTGCCGGCACCGAGGCGCGCGGCGGTGCCGTCGCCGCACCGGCAGCCGTCGGGTCGACGGCCGTCGTGGCCGGCGCTGCCGGGGGAGTGATGGCGGGCCTGAGCGAGATCTCCGTGGGCCCCCTGGGGCCTGCGATGCGCAACCGGAACGAGTCGGCCGTGAGCGAGAGCACCTCCACTTTCGACGAACCGCCCGTTGCGCCCGAACCGCGGGAGGACGCTGGTCCCTTCTCGGTGATGACCAGACCGCCCAGGTCCTCGGCCCACGTCCCCGTCGCCGTGGTGCCGTTGGCGGCGGCAATCAGCAGCGTGTTGTCGGACAGGAAGATGTAGCGCGTGCCCTCCGGCACGCCGCTGCCGGGCGCCACGATCCAGACGCGATCGACGAAACGATCGACGGCAACGTCACGCCCGGCCGCTGCCACCGGCGGTGGTGATGCCGCGACCCGTCCGTCCTGTGCCGCGAGCGGCGCTGCGGTGATGACGACGACGCAGGCGGGGAGAACCGTCGTGACGAGGCGGTGCGGCATGAAGCGCATGCGCACGATTGTGCTACGGGTGGCGCGCTCTCGACAGGTGTCGAGAGTTTGTGTACAAGTCTCGGCCAGTGTCTGCCATCCGTGGTGCCCTCGTCTCGTTGCTGGCTGTTGCGGCGTTCGGTTGTCGTCCCGCCACCCAACCACCCGACATCCCCCGCAACGGCGGGCTGTTCCTGCCCGATGGCTTTGCCGCCACCGTGTTCCACGACGGCGTGGGGCGGGCGCGTCATCTCGCGGTGACCGATGACGGTGCCGTGTACGTGAAGCTGCGCGGGCCCGTGCAGGGGCAGGCTCCCGCGGACTTCAAGGGCGTGGTCGGACTGCAGGACACGGGAGGCGACGGGCGGGCCGACCAGGTCGAGTACTTCGGGGCGTACGAGGATCGCGGCGACTACGGCACCGCGATGCGTCTCTACGAGGGCTACATCTACTTCACGACGGCCGGCGAGGTGTATCGCCAGAAGCTCGTGCCCGGGCGGCTGGTTCCCGACACGCCCGTCGAACTGGTGATCAAGCACAACTACCGCGAGCAGGTCCGGTCGTACGAACACATCGCCAAGCCGATTGCGTTCGATGAGACCGGCCACCTGTACCTGCCGTTCGGGGCGCCCGGCGACGCGTGCCAGGACCGCAACCGCGAACCGGGGGCACCGGGTGCGATGCCCTGCGGCCAGCTGGAATGGCACGGCGGAGTGTGGCAGTTCGACGCGCGTCGCACGGGCCAGACCGAGAAGGATGGACGCCGCTACGCCACCGGTATCCGCAGCATCGTCGGCATGTCCTGGAATCGGCACGTGCACGATCTCTACGCGCTGCAGCACGGACGCGACGATCTCTATCGATCGTGGTCGCAGTACTACACGCGCTGGCACAGTGCCGTGCTCCCCTCCGAGGAGTTCTTCCGGGTGACCGAAGGATTCGATGGCGGGTGGCCGTACTACTACTTCGACTGGATGCAGGGGAAGAAGCTGCTCAATCCGGAGTACGGGGGCGACGGGAAGAAGGAAGGCGACGGTGCGACGCTCACAAAGCCGCTCATCGGGTTCCCCGGACACTTCGCCCCGAACGACCTGCTGTTCTACGACGGCGACATGTTTCCCGAGCGGTACCGGCACGGCGCGTTCATCGCGTTCCACGGATCCACGATCCGGATGCCCTACTCGCAGGCCGGCTACATCGTCGCGTTCGTGCCGATGCGCGATGGCGTGCCGTCCGGAGAGTGGGAAGTGTTCGCTGACGGGTTCTCGGGCATCGATCCGATTCCCAACACGAGCGACGCCGCGGCGCGGCCCGTAGGGCTCGCGCAGGGACCCGACGGAGCCATCTACGTGAGCGAGAGCGTGAAGGGGAAGATCTGGAAGATCACGTTCGCCGGTTCGCGCGCGTCGTTCGGGCAGACGCAGCTGGCGAAGATGGCAGTGCGCAAGGTCCAGCAGCAGCACATCCGCAACCCCGACGAGCAGAAGGATATCCTCGGCGGCGAGACGACGGCGGCGGGCGCGAAGATCTACCAGACCTATTGCGTCGCATGTCATCAGGGCGACGGCAGAGGAGACGGATCGCGGTTTCCGTCGCTCGCGAGCACGCGCTGGGTGTCGGGCAGTCCGCAGCGGCTCATCTCGATCGTGCTGCACGGCCTGCAGGGACCGATCGAGGTGGAGGGCAAGTCGTTCGACGGCGTGATGCCCGCCAACGCCTTCCTGACCGACGAGCAGGTCGCGCAGTTGCTCACGTACCTGCGCCAGAACTTCGGCAACCACGCGCCGGCGGTCAGCGCCGATGACGTCGCCACCCAGCGCGCCGCCGGCCCATGGACCCCACCCACCCGCCGCCCGCGACCCCCAAGCTAGAAAGCCTGTGAGGACATCGATGACTCGACTCCTGGTCCGTCTCCTGTTCGCCGCGTGCGGAGTCGTGCTGCTGCCGATGCTGGCGATGGCTGGCCCGCTGCAGGACGATCTCGCGGCGCGACGGGCGCGGCTGATGGAGCGGCTCGGGCCCGACGCGCTCGCCATCGTCTGGAGCGCGCCGGCGCGCGTGTACTCGCTGGACGTCGACTACGAGTACCGGCAGGACAGCAACCTGCTGTATCTCACCGGCATCACGCAGCCAGACACGATTCTCGTGCTGGTGCCCGGCGCGAAGACGCGTCGCGAGGTGCTGTTTGTCCGGCAGCCGGATCCGCGGCGCGAGCATCGTGAAGGCCACATCCTCACGCGCGAGGAAGCGACGGCGCAGAGCGGCATCGCGACGGTGTACTACGTCGACGCTTTCGAACCGTTCGTCACCGCGCTCTTCAACAGGCGCGCGTACGGACTGCGGCGTGGCGAGACCACCACGGACTTCGACACGTTCTTCGAGGCGGTCGCCGCCAACCGCGCGACCCTGGCGCTCCCGTTCGGGCCGCGGCCCGCGCCGTCGGCGTCGCTCACCGAGCCGTACACGTTCGCGACACAGGTACGCGATCGCTTCCTCAACGTGGGGTTCGTCGACACCGCGCCGATCATCGCGGACCTGCGGCATGTGAAGACGCCGTACGAGCAGGAGGTGATGACCAGGAGCGGCGCCATCTCGAGCGACGCCCACAGGGCCGGCATGCTTGCCGCGCGGCCAGGCCGCTTCGAGTACGAGGTCGAGGCCGCCATCGAGCACGTCTACCTCGCCAACGGCGCGATGAATCCGGGGTATCCGTCGATCGTTGGCAGCGGCCCGAACGCGACGATCCTCCACTACAACGCGTCGAGCCGGAAGATGGAGCCGGGCGACCTGCTTCTCGTCGACGCGGCGGCCAACTACGACGGCTACACGATCGACATCACGCGCACGTATCCCGTCGACGGTACGTTCACGGAGGCGCAGAAGGACATCTATCGCCTGGTGCTCGATGCGCAGGCTGCCGGCATCGCCGCCGCGCGCATCGGGCAGACGACGGCCGACGTCGAGCGTGCGGCGGAAGAGGTGGTGAAGGCGGGCCTGCTGAGGCTCGGGTTGATCACCGATGCGAGCGGCGATCAGTTCCGCACGTGGTACACGCACGGCATCTGTCACTGGATCGGCATCGACGTGCACGACGTGGGCGACTACCAGCGTCCGCTCGCCGCGGGGATGACGTTCGTGGTGGAGCCTGGCCTCTACATCCGTCCGCAGGCGCTCGACGAACTGCCAGACTCGCCGGAGAACCGCGCGTTCAAGACCGCTGTGCTGCCTGCCGTGCGCAAGTACGCGCAGATCGGGATCCGGATCGAGGACTCGTTCCTGCTCACCGATACGGGCCTCACGCGCCTTTCGGCCACCGTGCCCCGTTCGATCGAGGAAATCGAGGCGCACATGCGAGGCCGCCAGGCGCGGTGAGTGAGCCGCCCGTCGACCTCGCCTTCGCGCCTGCCACGCCGGGGGCGGCAGGCGCGCTCGCTACGGCTTCACGGCGACGGCTTCGATGAGGTCCGAGTTGCCGCCGCGCGATGCGCCGCCGAGGATGAAGATGCGTGAGCCGTCGCTCACCAGTCGATGGACGATGCGCGGTGTGGCCTTCGCGACGGGCTCCCATGCCTTGCCCGCGCGGTCGAGACGATGGAGACCGCCATCGTCGATACTCACGTACAGGCGGCCGTCGACCATCACGGCCGCAGGGCCGAAGCCGCTGCGCTGTCCGCCGGGCAGCATCGGTCCCTCCGACCACGTACCCGTCGCGACGTCGTAGATGGCCAGGCCCTTGTCGATCGCGTTGGCATCATCGAAGCCGCCGACCACGTAGATGCGCTGCGCATCGGCCGCGGCGACGAGCGCGCGCCGCTTGAACGGCTGCGGCACGCTCTTCCACGCGAGCGTCGGCGCGGAGAGGTCGAGCACTTCCATCGTGTCTGGCCACAACGACTCCTGCCCGACACCACGCATGTTCCAGCCACCGACCACGACGAGCCGGTTGCCGGACACGACGACATCGTGCGACGACCGGGGCGCGGGCAGCGGCGGCAGGGCTTCCCATGTGCCACGCGCCGGATCGAATCGCGCAACGGTGTCGAGCGACCAGTTGTCGGCGGGCTGGCCCGCGCGATTGCGCGGCTCCATCCCGCCGACGCGATACACGCGCCCGCCGTGCGCGACGATGTTCATGCCCTGGACGGCGGGGCCCGATGGCAGCGACTCCCATGCCGAGCCATCGGCGACCCTGCGGCGCGCGAACTTCCCTGACACCGCGTCCACCGAGTACGAGTGCGTCGGTACGATGTGCCCGCCGTACACGTAGATCCAGCCGTCGGCCAGCGCGGCGCCGAAGCTCGACGCCGGCTGCGGCATCGTGCCTGCCTGCGCCACGGGTGCGAGTTCGGCAGGCGCGGTCTGTGCGTGCGCGCGGCTGGTCATCCCGGCGATACCGCCGGCGAACGCCAACACGGCCATCGCAACCCGGGCCGGCGCGCGGCCGGCCATCCTCAACGACGTGATCACAGGTCACCACCCATAGGAAAGCGCCACCATGCCGGTGCGGCCGGGGCTGGAGTACCGATCGATCGTCACGTCCGTGGCGCTGCGGCCGCGGACGTTCATCCACTCGAAGTACCGTTGGTTTGCCGCGTTCAGTACCGCCGCGCGCAGCGTCACCGAGCGTCCGAGCGAGAACCAGCCAGACAGGTCGAGGACCTGATAGGCCTCGGGCGCGTACAGCCCGGTGCCGGCGTTGGCCTGATCCTGCGCACCGACGAGCCGCAGCGTGAGGTCGCCGCCCCATCGGCTGCGCATGTCGCCGTACTGGAGTCCGAGCGTCGCCTGATCCGGAGGAATCGTGGACAGCGGCACCTTCGTGCTCGCCGACACGTCGTTCCCGTTGATGCGCGCGTACGCGGCCCTCGCGCGCAGCGTGCGCGTGATTTGCGCGTCGCCCTTCAACTCGACGCCTTCGATGCGCACCTTCGAGACGTTCTGGTACTGGTACTCGAGCAGGCGCGTCACGGGGTTGACGCCGAGCGATTCCTGCTGGATGAAGTCGTCGTAGTGGTTGGAGAAGACCGCCACGCCGACGCTCACCCGTCCGGCAGTCGCGCGGGCGCCCACCTCGAAGCTGTCGCTCGTCTCGGCCCGAAGGTTCGGGTTCGGCTGCGAGGTGTAGCCGCCGGCCAGGTTCGTGAAGCCGCTGTTCACCGCGCTGTACGGCGGCGCGCGGAATCCGCCCGCGTACTGCGCGTACGCGGTGATGGCCTCCGAGACCTTGACCGAGGCGCCGAGGCGCGTGGAGACACGGTCGTCGGAGAAGTCGGCCGCCGCGGGGCTCAGGCTCGCGATGAACACGGGGTCATTGGCGTCGGCGTCGAGCGTGAACCTGTCGTAGCGCACGCCCGGCAGCACCGTGAGGCGACCGAAGCGCACCTCGCCCTGCACGTACGCGCCCGTCTCGCCCACGTCGCTCTTCGGGAAGTACTTGGTCGGAAGGATCAGGTTCGTGACGGGGATCACGGCGCCGGTGGCGGCGTTGAGGTCCAGGCGATCGCGGAGTGTGTCGAACGTGTGGTGTTTGTACGCGCCACCGAACGTGACGAGCAACGGACGTCCGCCCGGCGTGAGTGCCTTGCGGCCCTGCAGCGTGCCGCCGAACGAGTCCTGCGTGTAGTCGAGCGTCGCGCTGCGGTTCATCGCCGGCGTGGGTCCGGCGGCGAGACGGAACTCGTCGACGACCTGGTTGGTGTCGCTCGTCTGCGCGTAGAGACTCCAGCTGAACGTGTTCAGCCCGAAGCGGTCGGTCAGCGCCTGATCCACGGAATAGCGCTGCCGACGCATCTCGTCGGTCGACTCGGTGTTCGGGACGGCGGCGGTTCGCAGGGAGTAGGCGAGTGTCTCCACGCGCGTGTCCACCACCTCCACTGACGCCCGAAGCTGGTTGCCGTCGCCGAATGTCGCCACGACCTTGCCGAGCGCCTGCGCGCCGTCGCGATCCTGCGGGTTGAGCCTGGTGCGCGTGGCGTCCTGCGACGCGACGCTGCCGCGATTGCGCGGTTCGTGCCCGGACGCGTAGCTGCTGAAGAGCGACGCCTGCACGCGCCGGCTGCCGCCGGCGACAACGAGGTTGCCGCTCGTGTCCTTCGCGCGGCCGTCGTACAGGACCTTCGCGCCGAGGTGCAGGCGCTGGCCTGCGAGGTAGTCGGCGGGATCCTTCGTGAAGAAGGACACCACGCCGCCGAGCGCGTCGCTGCCGTACATCGACGACCCCGCGCTGCGGACGATCTCCGCGGACTTGAGCGTGTCGAGGTCGAGCCCGAACTGGTGGACGTTGAACGGCCCGAAGTCGAACTGCTCGGTGGTCTCGATGCCGTCGATCTGCGTCATCACGCGATTGCCGCCGATGCCGCGGATATTGAAGCCGTTCAGGCCGATGCGCGTGAGGTTCGACTCGATGTAGACGCCCGGCTCGAACTTGACGAGGTCTGCCGTGTTCTCGATCAGCCCGCGCGCGATGGCGTCGGCGTCGATCACCGACACGGTGCCCGGCACGTCCTTCACGACCGCTGGACTCATCGTCGCGGTCACCGTCACGTCGTTGAAGAATTGCGGTGGCTTGTCGGGTTGCGGGGCGGACGTCGCGTCGGGCTTGGCATCCTGCGCGTCCTGCGCGGTCGATGCGGGCTGTTGCGACTGCGCGGTGCAGATGGACGCCGAAAGCAGGAGGGCGCCGAGTGGGCCGGCGCCACACCAGGCGGTGCGGCGAAGGGGGCGGAACAGGGGTATCACGGCATGAACTCCAGTTGCACGCCGTGAAGCACGCCCGCTAAGCTACTCGGCGGTCGGACGTACCCCATGCGCGCAGCGTACGGGACGGGTTCCTCAGCAGGATCCGGATGCGTTCGATCAGCCCGTCGGGTGTTCCAGCACTCGACGGGCACCTTTGTGCGAGGGGCAATCATGCGACCCCGTCGCAACACCGAACGAGCGTAGAGCCGGAAATACGACCTGTCAAGTCTGATTTGGCGAGCAGACCGCAAGCCCTCGTGCCCGGGCTCGGAGACTCGGCCCTACCGGCTGCCCGTAAGCCGGTCTTGCTAGACTTCCGGGCCATGACGATGGGCCTTCGTATGGCACCGCTGTTTGTTGTCCTGGTGACTGCCGCGACCATGCCGGTGCGGCTCGAGGCGCAACCCGTTGCGGCGCAGGCGGCACCCGCCGCACTCACCACCGACGACTACGCGCGTGCCGAGTCGTTCCTGGCCGACACCCTGACTCCGCTCGTGGTGGGCGGCACCGTCGAGGCGACGTGGCTCCCCGGCGACAGGTTCACGTACCGCAGCACGACGGCCACCGGCGTGGAGTTCCTGCTCGTCGATCCAGCCGCGCGCACGCGCACCCGCCTCTTCGATCACGACAAGCTCGCGGCCGCCCTCACGACTGCATCGGGCGTGAAGGCGGACCCGGCGCGGCTCCCGTTCCGCGCAGCGACGCTGTCTGTCGACGGACGCGCCGTCTCGTTCGACATGGGTGGCAAGCGCTACACGTGCGACGTGGCCGGTGAGGCGTGCGCATCGACGAATCCACCGCTGTTCGACCCCGACGCGGTCCTCTCGCCCGACGGCGCGAAGGCGGTCTTCATCAGGGACTGGAACCTGTGGGTGCGCGACGTCGCGTCGAGGGCGGAGCGCCAGCTCACGACCGATGGCGAGCCGCACTTCGGCTACGCCACCGACAACGCCGGCTGGCGCCGGAGCCATCGCCCCGTGGTGCTCTGGTCGCCCGACTCGCGCAAGGTCGCCACCTTCCAGCAGGACGAGCGGAAGGTGGGCCAGATGTATCTCGTCGACACGCGCGCCGGTCATCCGGTGCTCGATGCGTGGAAGTATCCGCTGCCGGGCGACGAGCATGTCGCCATGCTGCACCGCGTCGCGATCGACGTGGAGTCTGCCGCCGTCGTGCGATTCAGGATGGCGCCCGACTACCACCGCGCGATGCTCGGAGACGATGTGTCGCTCAATGACATGTCATGGAGTCCGGACGCGACGCGCTTCGCGTTCGTGTCGACGGGACGCGATCACAAGACAGCGACGGTGCGCGTGGCAGACGCGGCGACAGGCGACGTGCGGACGCTCTTCGAGGAAGAAGAGAAGACCCACTTCGAGGCGCCTGCCGGCTGGCGCGTGTTGTGGGCGTCCAACGAGATCATCTGGAACTCGCAGCGCGACGACTGGAGCCACCTCTATCTTTACGACCTCACGACGGGTGCGCTGAAACACCGGATCACGTCGGGGCCCGGCCCCGTGATGCGCATCCTGAAGGTCGACGAGCGTGCGCGTACGGTGACGTTTGCCGCCAACGGGCGCGAGCCTGGGCAGGATCCGTACTTCTCGCACGTCTACCGCATCGGCCTCGACGGCAAGGGGTACGTCGCCCTTACGCCGGGCGACGCGCACCACGCGGTGCAACTCGCACCGTCTGGCGCCTTCGCGATCGTCACCGCGTCAACGCCGGAGCGTGCGCCCGAGGTGGTCGTGCGCGACGCGACGGGTGCGCTCGTGATGCCGCTGGAGAAGGCCGACGTCTCGAAGCTGCTTGCGACGGGTTGGCAGCCGCCGATGCGGGTCACGATGAAGGGACGCGACGGGAAGACCGACGTGTACGGGTTCCTCTATCGGCCGCTGCGGTTCGATCCGTCGAAGAAGTACCCGATCATCAACTACGCCTATCCCGGTCCGCAGTCGGGCAGCGTGGGCAGCCGCGCGTTCTCGGTGGCGCGTCGCGACAACCAGGCCCTCGCCGAACTCGGGTTCATCGTCGTCGCGATCGACGGCATGGGCACGCCCGGTCGCTCGAAGTCCTTCCACGACACGTACTACGGCGCGATGGGGCGCGACAACACGCTGCCCGATCAGGTGGCGGGGATGAAGGATCTCGCGGCGCGCTTCCCGTGGATCGACATCGATCGCGCGGCAATGTGGGGGCACTCGGGCGGCGGGTTCATCACCGCCGACGCGATGTTCCGCCATCCCGACTTCTTCAAGGTCGGCATCGCGGAGTCGGGCAACCACGACCAGCGCGTGTACGAAGACGACTGGGGCGAGCGCTATCAGGGGCTGCTGCGCAAGGGTGACAAGGGCGCGCCCGACAGTTACGCCGCGGAAGCGAACCAGACCGTGGCGAAGAACCTGAAGGGCAAGCTGCTGCTGATCCACGGCATGATGGACGACAACGTCCCGCCCCAGAACACGTACCTGGTGATGGAGGCGCTCATCAAGGCCAACAAGGACTTCGACCTGCTGCTGCTCCCCGGCCAGCGCCACGGGTATGGCGCCGACGGCGCGTACGTGATGCGCCGCCGGTGGGACTACTTCGTCCGCCACCTGCTCGGCGCGGAACCGCCCAAGGAGTACCGGATGAAGCCGCAGGGGGCGCCGATGCGCCCACCCGCGAGTTGAAGGCCTGCGGTGCGCGAGGGCTTACCAGATGCGCACGCGTTCGTCGACGGGCAGGAAGAGCTTGTCGCCAGACTCGACCTTGAACGCCGCGTACCACTCGTCCATGTTGCGCACGACGCCGTTGGTGCGGAACTCGGGCATCGAGTGCGGATCGGTCACCAGTCGCTGACGCGTGTCGTCCTCGCGCCCCAGCGATCGCCACACCTGACCCCACGCCAGGAAGAACCGCTGGTCGCCCGTGAAGCCGTCGATCACCGGCGCATCCTTGCCGTCGAGTGACAGTGTGTACGCCGTGTACGCCATCGTCAGGCCCCCCAGGTCGCCGATGTTCTCGCCCATCGTGAGCTGGCCGTTGATGCAGCCGTTCGGCACGGGGCAGTACTTGCCGTACTGCTCGCCGAGCCGCGCGGTTGCCGCACGGAAGCGCGCGTCGGTCTCCGGCGTCCACCAGTTGCGCGTGCGGCCCGCCTCGTCGAACGAGCGACCCTGATCGTCGAAGCCATGTCCGATCTCGTGGCCGATCACGCCGCCGATGGCGCCGTAGTTCACCGCCGCGTCTGCGTGCACGTCGAAGAACGGCGGCTGAAGGATCGCGGCAGGGAACGTGATCTGGTTCATCAGCGGGTTGTAGCTCGCGTTCACGGTCTGCGGGTTCATGTGCCATTCGTCGCGATCGACGGGCTCGCCGAGCCGCTTCACCTGGCGTTCCCACTCGAACGTCCGCGCGTTGACGATGTTCTCGAAATGCTTGCCGGCTTCGATGCGCATGGCGGAATAGTCGCGCCACTTGTTCGGGTAGCCGATGCGTGCCTCGAACGTGGCGAGCTTCTTCAGTGCCTCGGCGCGCGTGGCGTCGTCCATCCACGTCAGCGTCTTCAGGCGGCCTTCGAGGGCCTTCTGCAGGTTGGCGACGAGCGCTTCCATGCGCGCCTTGTTCTCGGGCGGGAAGAAACGTGCGACGTAGACCTGGCCGACGCCTTCGCCGATCTGCTGGTCGAGCAGCGTCATGCCGCGCTTCCAGCGATCGCGCTTGGCCTGGACGCCGCGCAGCGTCTTGCCGAAGAACTCGAAACTCGCATCGTCGAACGCCCTGGGCAGGTGCGTGGCGTTGTCTGACGCGATGTGGAAGGCGAGGTACTTCTTCCAGGCGTCGACGGGTTCCTTGCCGACGAGCGCCGCGCCGTCGCGCACGGAGGTGTCTCCGTACGCGACGATGGCCTCGGGCCTCGCGGGCAAGCCGAGTCCCGGCAGGAACGTCTCCCATGCGATGCCGGGCGCGTACTTGACGAAGTCGGCGAACGGCATCGGCTTGATCGCCTTGCTCACGTCGCGGAGGGCCGCCTGCGCCCAGTGCCCGCGCGCGATGCGCGTTTCGAGTGCGATCACCGTATCGGCCGACGTCGCCGGCGCCGGATCGCCCAGCAGTTCGAAGATGCGCGTGACGTACGTCTTGTACGCGGCGCGGTAACGCTCGAACGACGCGTCCTTGCCGAGGTAGTAGTCGCGATCGGGCATGCCCAGTCCGCCCTGGATGGCCCAGATCGCGTACTTCGTTGGATCGCGCGGGTCGGCGTCGATGCCCAGGCCGAACGGCGCGTTGAAGTCCGGGGTCGCCATCAGGGCGAGCACCCCTGCGGTGTCCGTCACGGCGGCTATGCGGTCCAGGTACGGCTGCAGCGGTGCGAGGCCGCGTGCCTCGATGCCGGCTTCGTCCATCCAGCTCGAGTACATGTCGGCGACCTTGGCGGCCGTCGTGCCGGCGGCGGGCTTGTCCGCGGCGAGACCTTCGACCACGGTCCTGACGTCGGCTTCCGACTTGTCGGCCAGCGCGTCGAACGCGCCGTAGCGCGCCTTGTCGGCCGGAATCTCGAACGTCGAGAGCCACTTGCCGTTGACGTAGCGGAAGAAGTCGTCGCCCGGCTTCACTGCCGGGTCCATGTGGCCGGTGTCGATACCGAACGCGCCGAGCGCTGCCGTCGCGGCCTCGGTGGGCGCGGCAGGTGTCGTGGACGAACTGCTGCCTGAGCAACCGCCAACGAGCACGGCCAGTGCCGATACTGCGAGAAGTCGGAGTGAACGCATGCTCACAGCATACGACCGGATCGACGGGTCAGTGCGCGAGCTGTGATGCGTGCAGCACCAGCGAAGGGAGGAGTCGCTCGAATCGGGGGGCGAACGGCTGCGCAGTTGGCGCGCGCCCGACGTAGAACGCTCATCGCGCGGACACACACCGACTTGGCGCAGCGCGTACCCCGCATGGACGCCATGGGGCGGCTCGTGGCGATGCAGACCGACGACCGGGATCTGACAGACGCCTGGATTCGCGACGCGCTGCTGTGGAGCGTGTCCGGCATGATCGACAACGTGAACACCGCCGTCTGAAGCGTGGTGGACTATCTCCTCGGCCACGATGCCCAACGGCGGGATGCGACCGACGCCGCACGCCGCGGTGACATCGCTCGCGGTGTCGGCCATCCTGATGCTGCCCGGCCTGCGCCGATCGCGCCGCGTCGCCGGTCGTCTCCGCACGGCCGGGGCCTTCCCGAAGACCTTCGTCGTCGACTTCGACCGCCACTGACCGAGCGGCGCGTCAGGGTGCGTGTCACCTTTTGACCGCGCGTCCCGCTACATGAGTAGGCCCATCCCAGGATGCTCATGCCCACACTCACGCGCGCACTGGTCCTCGGTTCGACACTCACCTTCGCGACCGCTCTGCCTCTGGCTGCAGACGACGGGCGCACAGTCCCTGGCCATCCGCGGCTCGGCAGGCAGGAATACGGCCGATTGCCGCTCCAGTTCGAGCCGTCGCCGGACGCGACACCGGCCGACCGGCGCTTCGTCGCGCGCGGAGCCGGCTACCTGGTGGCGCTCGCGCCCGACGGCGCGCGCCTCGACGTCACGCACGAGGGAGCCGTCGCCGCGTCGGTCCGCTTGCAGGTGGATGGCGGCCGGCTGTCGGCGCCGGTGCCCGAGGCGCGGACAGGCGTGACGCACTACTACGTGGGTGCGTCGTCGTCGGACTGGCGCACGAACGTTCCGACGTACGGGCGTGTTCGCTATCGGGCTGTCTACCCCGGCATCGATCTCGTGTACTACGGCAACCAGAGACGCCTCGAATACGACTTCGAGATCGCGCCAGGCGCCGACTGGCGTGCAGTGGGCGTGACGTTCGCCGGTGCGGATCGCGTGCGCGTGGACGGCACGACGGGCGAGCTCGTGCTCGACGTCGGCGGGCGCGAAGTCCGCCAGCCGAAGCCTTTCAGCTACCAGGGCTCTCGCAACGCACCGGACGTCGTCGAGTCGCGCTACGTCGTCCAAGGGCGCGTGGTGCGGTTCGACGTGGGAGCCTACGACGCCACGCGTCCGCTCGTGATCGATCCGGTGATCGTCTACTCGACGTTCCTCGGTGGTACCGGCGACGACACGGCGTACGGCGTGGCCGTCGACGCGACGGGGGCGGCGTACATCGTGGGAGAGACAGGTTCGGCGAACTTCCCGCAGTCGTCGACACACACTGGCGCGGCTGCCGGCGGCACCGACGTCTTCGTCGCGAAGCTGACACCGGCCGGCGATGGGCTCGCCTACACGACGTTCCTCGGAGGCTCGAGCAGCGAGCAGGGGAGGGCGATCGTGCTCGACGCGGACCGCAATGCGTACATCACCGGCCATGCCGGCCCCGGCTTCCCGACAACGACGGGCGTGGTACAGCCGGCGCATGCCACGGGCGCGGGGAGGGACGCGTTCGTCGCCAAGCTTTCACCAACGGGGACACTGGTCTATTCCACGTATCTCGGCGGGGAAGACGGCGCGGCCGAGCAGGCCAATGACATCGCCGTGCGGCCCGATGGCAGCGTCGTTGTCGTGGGCGCCACGCGGTCGCGCAACTTCCCGATGAGCAATGCGCTCTATCCGACCAACAACGGGTACTACTCGGACACGGCGCTCGCGTTCGTGAGCCGCCTCAATCCGGCGGGCACGCAGCTCGTGTTCTCGACGTATCTGGGCGTCCGGTCCGGGAGTTCGGCCCGTGGGGTCGCTCTCGACGGCACGGGGGCGATCGTGGTTGCCGGGTACGCGGGCGGCATTCCGACGGGCACGGAGGTCGTGATGGACTTCCCCGTGAAGGATCCGCTCAGGCCCGGGTACTACGGCGGTCCGTTCGTCACAAAGCTCGCCGCCGACGGTTCCGCACTCGTCTTCTCGACCGTCATCGGCGATGCCACCGGCGGCTTCGGCGGATCGGCGGAGGACGTGGCTGTCGACGCCGACGGTGCCATCTACATCACCGGCGCGACAAGTGGCGGAACGGTCGGCGGCACACCGCTGTCGTCCATCCCGACGGTGAGCGCGTTCCAGAGCGACCCCTTGGGCAGGCTCGACGCGTTCGTCATGAAGATCGATGCGAAGGGCGAGAAGCTGGTCTACTCCACGTACCTGGGGGGCGGCGGCAGCACGTTCGACAGCGGCAACGAGGTCGGCCGTGCGATCGCCGTGGATGGCACGGGTCGCGCGTACGTCATCGGCTATTCCAGCTCGGAGGACTACCCGCTGGTACACCCGCTGCAGCTCGGCACCCAGGCCGGTCCCTGGGACGCGTTCGTCACGCGGCTCGACACGTCGGGGTGTGCGATCGGCTACTCGACGCTGTTCGGCGGTGGCAACACCGACGATGCGTTCGGCCTGGCGGTGGATGCGGCGGAGAACGTGTACGTGGTCGGCGACACGGCGTCGGGAGATTTCCCGCTGGTCTCGCCCTTCCAGGCGGCGCACCGCGGTGGTGCCGCCAGGAACTTCGGTGGACGCGAGAGCGACGCGTTCATCATGAAGCTCGCGCCTGTCTCGACCCAGCAGCCGTTCTCGCGCTGCGACGTCGAGGGGGGCACGCAGGTCAAACCCCTGCCCCCGACCGGCGTGACAGGCAATCCGCCCGTCTACAGGTTCTTCGACCAGAGTGCGCTCTGGTTCGATCCGCCGATCGCCACCGGCTACAAGTACACGATGACGGGGTCGGCCTTGTTCACGGCGGTCCTCGACTTTCCGACCGATATCGACGCCGACAATCGCTTCACGATCTCGGTCGAGGGCGTGGTACTCGGCGAGTTCGGTCCGAGCCAGCCGGTGCGCTTCAGCCACTACGCGTCGCAACTCGGCGTCCTGCTGGTGAACGGTGTCGGCGTGAAGAACTTCAACGTCTCCGGCATCGCGCCGGCACTCGAAACAGAGGACCCGCTTGCGTTCCCGATCCAGCTCGAGTTCGATGTGGCGCGCGCCGGCTTCACGATGGAGGCGACGACGGACCCGGTGCCCGTCACGCCGTCGGTGCTCACCTTCGCACGTGCGTCACAGCGCGTCATCCGCCGTGCCGGCCAGACAGTGCTCACCGTGACGCGTGGAGGCGACACCACGTCGGCCGTGGCGGTGAACTATGCCACCGCCGCTGGTACGGCGACGGCGGGCAGCGACTTCACGGCGAGCAGTGGCACCGTCAGCTTCGCGGCGGGTCAGACGTCCACCACCATCAGCGTGCCCGTTGGCGCAGGCAGCGGGAACGCGTCACTCGAAGCGTTCACCGTGACGCTGTCGTCTCCGACGGGCGGCAGCACGCTCGGCGCCATCCCGACGGCCACCGTCGAACTGCTCGCCGACAACCTGCTTCACACGCAGTACTTCGCGGAAGGCGCCACCGGATCCTTCTTCGACACGCGGATCGCGCTCCTCAATCCGACAGGAGTTCCGGCCGAAGTGCTGTTCTCGTTCCAGCGTGCCGACGCCGTGGTGATCAGGTCGACGATGACGCTGGCGGCCGGTGCGCGCGCGACGGTGCGGCCGGCGACTATCGCGGGCCTCGAGACAGCGGAGTTTTCGACGCGCATCGACTCGGAGCAGCCCATCGTGGCTGACCGCACCATGTTCTGGGACAAGAACGGGTACGGATCGCATGCGGAAACGGCGGTGCCCGCTCCGGCCGCGACGTGGTACTTCGCCGAGGGCGCGACGTTCGGCGCGTTCGACCTGTTCTACCTGCTGCACAACCCCGGCGACACCGCGTCGACGGTGGAGGTCACCTACCTTCTGCCGGCCCCTGCCGCCCCTGTCGTGAAGACGTACACGGTGGACCCGGGGACGCGGTTCACGATCTGGGCGGACACGGAGGATCCACGCCTTGCGGCGGCCGACATGGGCGCGACGATGCGCGTGATTGCGGGCAGCCCGATCATCGCCGAGCGATCGATGTATCGGAGTACCAGCGGGATGCCGTTCGCCGCGGGTCACAACAGCGCGGGCGTGACGGCACCGGCGACCTCGTGGTTCCTCGCCGAAGGCGCCACCGGACCGTACTTCGATCTCTTCATCCTGCTGGCCAACTCTGGCATGACGGACGCCAACGTCGACGTGCGGTATCTGCTGCCGGACGGCAGCGTGATCCAGCGCAGTCACGTGGTGGCCGCGCAGAGTCGCAGCAACATCTGGGTCGACAAGGAGGATCCGCGCCTGGCGGACGCGGCTGTCTCTACCATCATCGAATCCACCAACGCGGTGCCCATCGTCGTGGATCGCGCGATGTGGTGGCCGGGCGCGGGGTCCACGTGGTTCGAGGCGCACGCAAGCGCCGGCGCGACGGACGTCGGGACGGCGTGGGCGTTGGCGGAGGGCGAGGTTGGTGGTGCCGCCAACGTGGCGACGTACATCCTGCTGGCCAACACGTCGGCCTTCGATGGTTCGGTCCGCGTGACGCTGCGCTTCGAAGACGGTTCGAGCGCGACAAAGGCGTTCCCCGTGACAGCAACGAGCCGCTTCAACGTGGACGTGAAGCACGAGTTCCCCACGAGCGTGGGCAAGCGCTTCGGCGCGATCATCGAGAGTCTTGGATCCACGCCGGCACAACTCGTTGTCGAACGCGCCCTGTACAGCGACGCCGGCGGCGTGAAGTGGGCCGCCGGAAGCAATTCGCTGGGAACGCGTCTGATGATTCCGCAGTAAACGGCTACGCCGTCCGAGGCGCACGGGCACCGATGCGTGCCACCGCGTTCGCGTAGGTGGCCGCATCGTCGTGTCCCGTCAGCTTGCAGCCCAGATCGCGCAGCAGGCCGTCGTGGATGTCGTAGATCCAGCCATGGATCGCGAGGGGCTGACCGCGCTCCCACGCGGTGCGCACGACGGTGGTCTGGCCCACGTTACGCACCTGCTCGATCACGTTCAGTTCGGTGAGGCGGTCGACGCGGTCCTGCGGCGACAGGTCGTCGCCGAACAGCGCGCCGTGCCGCTCCCGCACGTCCTGCACGTGGCGGAGCCAGTTGTCGATGAGGCCCAGCGAGAGATCGTCATGGGCAGCCTTCACACCGCCGCAGCCGTAGTGCCCCACCACGAGCACGTCGCGGATCTCCAGCGCCTCGACGGCGTATTGCAGCACCGACAGGCAGTTCAGGTCCGTGTGGACCACCACATTGGCGACGTTGCGGTGGACGAACAGGTCGCCAGGCGCGAGCCCGACGATCTGGTTGGCGGGTACCCGGCTGTCGGAACACCCGATCCACAGGTAGTGCGGCCGCTGCTGCGCCGCGAGGGTCTCGAAGAACTGCGGATCGTCCGCGACGATGTCGGCCTGCCACTTCCGGTTGTTCGCAAACAGTTGCGCGATGTGCATACGCGCACCGTATCGTGGAAATGCGGAATCGCGAGTGATGAAATGGTGATCGAACCGGCCCCGCCCGTAGTCGGTAGAAATAATCACATATTGGAATCATTCAAAATTGTGATAGAATCTGCCGCGTGATGCGGATCGCACCTGCGGAGCGCCTCAGGGCGCGGGGCATTCAGGTCACGGCACAGCGATTGGCCGTCCTGGAAGCCGTGGCGGCGCGTCCGCACGCGACGGCCGAGGGCGTGGCCGAGATCGTGCGCGAGCGGATCGGGACGATCTCGCTGCAGTCCGTGTACGACGCGCTGGGGCTGCTCGTCGCCGAAGGCTTGTTGCGTCGACTGCAGCCGTCAGGATCGCCGGCGCTCTTCGAGGACCGTGTCGGCGACAACCATCACCACATGATCTGCCGCATCTGCGGCCGCGTGGTCGACATCGACTGCGTCGTCGGCGCGGCGCCCTGCCTGTCCGCTGTCAATCACAACGGCTACGAGATCGACGAGGCCGAGATCTCGTTCTGGGGACGGTGCCCCGACTGCGTGGCGCAGTCGCGCGTGCCGTCGCCATCGCCCGCCTCGGCTCCGGGACGAACCCGCCGCCGGACCACTCGCGTCACCCCACACCAGTAACCCCAGTACCAGTAGAGGACACGTGAACATGGAGAGCACCCAGCAGTGCCCCTTCTCGGCCAGGACTCACAGCGGGACCACCAATCGTGACTGGTGGCCGAACCAGCTCGATCTGAAGGTCCTGCACCAGAATTCGCCGTCGCGCGATCCGATGGGCGCCGGATTCGACTACGCCGCCGAGTTCAGGACGCTCGATTTCGCGGCATTGAAGCAGGACATCGCCGCGCTGATGACGCAGTCGCAGGATTGGTGGCCCGCCGATTTCGGGCACTACGGCCCGCTGTTCATCCGGATGGCGTGGCACGCGGCAGGCACCTATCGAACCTTCGATGGGCGCGGTGGCGCGGGCTCCGGCGAGCAGCGGTTCGCCCCGCTCAACAGCTGGCCCGACAACGTCAATCTCGACAAGGCGCGGCGCCTGCTGTGGCCGATCAAGAAGAAGTACGGCCGCAAGATCTCGTGGGCGGACCTGATGGTGCTCACCGGCAACGTGGCCCTCGAGACCATGGGCTTCAAGACGTTCGGCTTCGGCGGCGGCAGGCCAGACGTGTGGGAGCCGACAGACGTCAACTGGGGCACCGAGAGCACGTGGCTCGGTGCCGACAAGCGCTACTCGGGCGATCGTGAGCTGGCCAGCCCGCTGGCCGCGACGATGATGGGCCTCATCTACGTGAACCCGGAGGGGCCAGACGGCAATCCGGACCCCGTGGCGGCGGCGCGCGACATCCGCGAGACGTTCGCCCGCATGGCGATGAACGACGAAGAGACGGTGGCGCTCATCGCCGGGGGGCACACGTTCGGCAAGACGCACGGTGCCGGTCCCGCCACGCACGTCGGCCCGGCTCCAGAAGCCGCGCCGCTCGAAGCGCTCGGGCTCGGGTGGGCGAGTACGTACGGATCGGGCAAGGCCGGCGACACGATCGGGAGCGGCCTCGAAGTGACGTGGACGTCGGCGCCCACCCGGTGGACCAACAACTTCCTCTGGAACCTGTTCGGCTACGAGTGGGAGCTCACCAAGAGCCCGGCGGGTGCCCACCAGTGGAAGCCGAAGCACGGAATGGGTGCCAACACGGTCCCCGATGCGCACGACCCGACGAAGAAGCATGCACCGACGATGCTGACGACGGACCTGTCGCTGCGCTTCGATCCGGCGTACGAGAAGATCTCGCGCCGCTTCCTCGAGAACCCTGACGAGTTCGCGACGGCGTTCGCCAAGGCGTGGTTCAAGCTCACGCACCGCGACATGGGGCCCGTCTCGCGCTATCTCGGCCCGGAAGTCCCGAGTGATCTGCAGCTCTGGCAGGATCCCGTGCCGCCCTCATCGTCTGCGCCACTCGACGAGGCCGACATCGCCGGACTCAAGGCGGCGCTGCTGACGTCTGGCCTGTCCACGACGCAACTGGTGAATACGGCGTGGGCGTCCGCCTCGTCGTTCCGCGGGACCGACAAGCGTGGCGGCGCCAACGGCGCGCGCCTCCGCCTCGCGCCGCAGAAGGACTGGGAGGTCAACCAGCCCGCCGAACTCGCGAAGGTGCTGCCGGTGTTCGAGCAGGCGCAACAGGCGTTCAACACGGCCAACGCTGTGTCAGGCAAGCAGGTGTCGCTCGCCGATCTGATCGTGCTCGGTGGCGATGCCGCCGTCGAGCAGGCGGCCAGGGCGGCGGGCGTCGACGTACAGGTACCGTTCACGCAGGGCCGTACCGACGCCACGCAGGACCAGACAGACGTCGAGTCGTTCGGCGTGCTCGAGCCAGTGGCCGACGGGTTCCGCAACGTCACGACGAACATGCTCGCAGT
Source organism: Acidobacteriota bacterium (assembly GCA_020845575.1). Lineage (NCBI taxonomy): Bacteria > Pseudomonadati > Acidobacteriota > Acidobacteriota bacterium. The sequence continues at coordinate 28,903 of JADLFL010000016.1, forward strand.
GCCGGCCGAGGTCGCACTCGTCGAACGTGCGCGGATGCTCACGCTCACGGCACCGCAGATGACGGTACTCGTCGGTGGTCTCAGAACGATCACGGCGCAGGGGACGGGTTTCACGAGCCGCCCCGGCGCGCTGACCAACGACTTCTTCGTCACGCTGCTTGGCATGGACACGAAGTGGGCGCCCACATCGCCTGCTGCCGAGACGTTCGAAGGGACGCGTTCGTCAGGCGACTCGGCGGGATGGACGGCCACGCGCGTCGACCTGCTCTTCGCGTCGAACTCGGAGCTGCGCGCGCTGGCGGAGGCCTACGCCAGCGACGATGCGGGCGAACTGTTCGTCCGCGACTTCGTGGCGGCGTGGACGAAGGTGATGAACCTCGACCGCTTCGACGTGGCCTGATGCACTCCGTGTGGACGGCTGTCGGCTCGCGGGCCGGCAGCCGTCCACTCACAACCAGCCGTACTTCCTGAACTTCACGTACAGCACGGCGTCGATGGCCAGCATCGTCGCCAGCGTGAGCGGATACCCCCAGACCCAGTGCAGTTCCGGCATGTGCGTGAAGTTCATGCCGTAGATGCCCGCCAGCAGCGTCGGCACGGTGATGAGCGCGCCGTACGCCGCGAGCTTCTTGGTCACCTGACTGTCGGCGATCCCGATGAGCGCGAGCGTCACGGTGATACCCGTCTGCAGCATTTCGCGCTGTGAATCGATCGCCGCGTTGATCCGCATGAGGTGATCGAAGACGTCGCGGAAGTATTCCTGCGCGCCGAGGCAGACAGACGGCACGCGTCCGCCCGTGAGCCGCGCGGTCGCTTCCATCAGCGACGCCACGGCGTGCTTGAGCACCATGAGCCGGTACTTGAGGTCGTAGAACGCCTCGATGTTCTTCGCACTCGGCACGCCGCGGAAGATCTCGCCTTCGAGCCGTTCGAGTTCGGCTTCGAGGCGATCCAGGACGGGGAAGTACCTGTCGACGACGGCGTCCATGATCGCATAGAGCACGAACCCCGATCCGCGCGCGAGGTTCTCGGGATCCATCTCGGCGCGCGTCCTGACGTCGCGGAAGCCGAGCGGCGACTTGCGTCGCACCGACAGCACGTAGTTGCGGCCCACGAACACGTCCACTTCGCCGACGATGAAGTCGCCGTCGGGATTGGCGGGATCGAGGTCGATGGTCTGCAGCACCACGAACATGCTGGCGCCGTACTCTTCGACCTTGGGCCGCTGCTGTCCCTTGCGCGCGTCCTCGACGGCCAGTTCGTGGAGTCCGAACTCCTCGGCCATGTGCGCCAGTTCGGCATCGTCGGGATCGAGCAGGGCCACCCACACGAAGCAGTCGGGACGGACGACGTACTCGGAGATCGCCTCGCTGCCGATGTCGGCGAGCCTCGTGCCGTTCTGGTAGACAACGCAGTTGACGAGCATGGTGCCGGCACATGATGCGGCCGCGCACGGGTCGCGGGCAACCGGCCTCCGGGCCAGGTGCCCGGTGTCCGGTGCCGACCCGGGACGTCGCCGCGAGACGACATCCGGCGGCCAGCGTTCAGAGGTGCCCCGGTTTCGCGCGAGCCGACAGGCGTTCGACGAGCGCGAAGAGGGTGTCGGGCAGATTCAACTCGTCGAACGTCAACCGACGCCGGCCTGCGTCGGTATCGATGTCGAGCTCATAGCAGAGCGTGTCGCGAGCGGCAACTGCGTCAGCGGCAGACGGCGCCAGTCGAGGGGCGCTGACCGCACGGGTGAGCGCCGCCCGTTCGTCAGCCGTCAGTTCCGCGGCCGGCAGTTCACTCGTGCGGATGAGGCCGGCAAAGCCCCCCGATTGTCGCAGGCAGACCCTGGTGATGCGCACGCGTCAGAATCCCACGGTCTTCCAGGCCTTCGCCACCGCATTCTCCGCGGCGCTGCCGACGCCGTACATCGTCGCGGCCTTCTCGAGCGTCGTGCTGACCATGTCCGCGAACTGGCTCGTCTGCGTGAGCGCCAGCATCGACTGATACCAGATCGCGCCGGCCTTCTCCCACGCGTGTCCGCCGAGCGTGGTCGCGACGAGGAAGAACGCGTGATTGGGGATGCCCGAGTTGATGTGGACGCCGCCGCCGTCGGCGCTGCCCGTGTACTTGCCGGAGAGATGCTTGGGCTGCGGATCGGTGCCCAGATACACGTCGTTCTCGTACGCCTTCGCGGCCGTGAACGTGCGCAACGACCGCGCGGATGTGGCCGGTCCCATGATCTCCGCGCCAACCAGCCAGTCGGCCTTCGCCGCTGTCTGCTTCTTCTTCCATTGCTTCACGAGCACGCCGAAGACGTCGGCGAAGTGCTCGTTGAGCGCGCCCGGCTCGTTGCGGTACTCGAGGTTGCACGTGTGGGTCACGACGCCGTGGGTCAGCTCGTGCCCGACGACGTCGAGCGAGCGCGTGAAGCGCGTGAAGACGATGCCGTCTCCGTCGCCGTACGCCATCTGCTCGCCGTTCCAGAAGGCGTTGTTGTAGTTGCGGCTGATATGGACGCTCGAAATGAGGGACATGCCGCGGTCGTCGAGCGAGTTGCGCCCGAAGAGTCGCTTGTAGAAATCGTAGGTCGAGCCGGAGTGGTCGTACGCCTCGTTGACAGCCGGATCGGTCGAACGGGGATCGCGCTCGCGGCGGACGAGCGTGCCGGGCAGGAACGTCGCGCCCTGGTGCTTCATGTCGTAGACCAGGCGCTCCTTCTTGCGATCGGCCGCGGGAATCGCCGCCATCATCGGCATCTGCGCGAGCGTCGTGCGCGTGGCGCGCAACGTGGCGGAGCGTGCGATGGCGCTGATCGCGTGCTTGCGGACGTTCACGTCGTCGGACTCCGCCAGGCGGTCGAGCACGTACGGCGGCAGGATGCAGTGGATGGGATCGTGATGGCAGCGCATGACGGGGCTCCTCCGTGCTCTCCTTCAAACGCCCGTCCACGCTGTTGCGTACAGGAGCCTCCGCGAGTCAGGGCTTCCGCCTTCGCGACGCGACGGCGAGACCCCGGCCTCCATCCGAGCTGGAGCGCACGTCGCCCGGGGCCATATCGTCGTTGTTGCCCCCGGTGCCCGGTGCCCGGTGCCCGGTGCCCGGTGCCCGGCCGTGTCGCGATAGAGTGAGCGTGTCCCATGTGCGCCACCCGTTCACGAGTCCTGTCCATCCGCGTCCCGCTGCTGGTGGTGACGATGGCGGGGCTCATGGCGGGGTTGGTGGCGGGCCTGGCGCGGATGGGCTGGAACGTGCCGATCGGCGCGGGCGTTGGTGCCGTGCATGGTCCGCTCCTGGTGTTCGGCGTGTTCACGGCGCTCATCGGAATCGAGCGCGCAGCGGCGTTCGAGGCGCGATGGACGTACGCCGGGCCTGGCGCGGCGGTGCTCACGGCGCTGGCGCTCGTCTCCGGGATGCCGGATGTGGCGTCCGTGCTGGCCGTGGCAGGCGCGACAGGCATGGCCGCGCTGAACGTGGCCATCGTGCGACGGCAGGCCAGCACGCCGACATGGCTGATGCTGCTCGCGTCGCTGGTGCTGGTGGCGTCGGCCATCGCCTGGGCGACGGGTGCGCCGGTGCCCCTGCTGGTGCCGTCGTGGATCGCGTTCTTCGCCCTGACCATCTCGTCGGAGCGACTGGAGATCTCGCGCTTCGTCTCGCCGCCGGCGTGGGCCGTTCGCGCGCTCACGCTGGCGTCGCTCACGCTCGCCGTGGCGTCGGTGATCGCGATCGCCTCACCCCGCGTCGCGCTGCGTATCACGGGGAGCGCGCTCGTCATCGTGTCTGCGTGGCTGCTGCGGTTCGACATCGCGCGTCGCCTCGTGCGCCAGACGGGCCTGGCGCAGTTCACGGCGGTGGCCGTCCTGAGTGGCAGCGCGTGGCTGGGAGTGGCGGGGCTTCAGATCGCACTGACCGGCCTGCCTGTGGCGGGTCCTCTGTACGACGCGGCGCTGCACGCCGTCTTCGTCGGGTTCGTCCTCACCATGGTGATGGCGCATGCCCCGATCATTCTGCCGGCCATCGTCGGCATCGCGATTCCGTACCATCGCGTGTTCTTCGTGCCTCTGGCCCTGCTCCAGATCTCACTCGTGGTGCGCGTCGTCGCGGACTGGAGCGGCGCAGGCGCGTGGCGACAATGGGCGGGCGTGGCCAACATCGGGGCATTGCTGTTGTTCGCGGCCTCAGCCTTCTTCAGCCGGTTCACGACACGCAAGCCCTGACTTGACCTGTGAGCCGCAAGCCGCAAGCCGCAAGCCGTACGCCGTAAACCGTAAGACCCCCGCATGCACACGCTCTACTTCATCTCCGTCGCGCTCCACATCCTCGCCGCCACGATCTGGATTGGCGGCATCGCGTTCCTGGTGCTCGTCGTGGTGCCGTGGCTGCGCAGCGGCAGCCGAGTGGCCGCCGGCGTGTTCCTGCGCGAGACGGGCCTGCGCTTCCGCAACGTCGGCTGGACGTGCTTCGGTGTGCTGATCGTGACGGGCACGTTCAATCTCTGGTACCGGGGCGTGAGGCCGTGGCACTTCATCGATCCCGCATGGCTGCGGTCGTCGTTCGGCAGTGCCATCGCGCTGAAGCTGGCGGTCTTCGCCGCGGTGCTCGGCATCAGCGTCATCCACGATTTCAGTGTCGGGCCACGTGCCACGCGCGCGCTGGAGCAGGATCCCACCGGACCGGAAGCCGCGCGGTTGCGCCGTCAGGCGAGCCTCCTCGGCCGCGCCAACGCGCTGCTCGCGCTCGCGCTGCTCGTCATCGCCGTGGCGATCGTCAGAGGCTGGCCGCGCTAGCAGCGCTGGCACCCACAAGGGGTGTCCCTACATCTGTTCGGGTGTGATCGACCACTCCGAGGCTGCCGCGCGGCCGCCGGGTTGTCCGGTGCTTGCCGCGCGGCAGCGCCGCAGGCGCGAAGACGGGCCCCGTGCCCGGGTGTGCGGTTGCCGGTTGCCCCTTGCCGGGACTTACGCGTCCACCGTCGGCAGGCCGGCGAGAGACGTCGCCAGTTCTCCCTCGTCATAGCTCTGATCCGTGAGCGCGCCCGACAGGTAGTCGGTATAGGCCTGCATGTCGAAGTGGCCATGTCCGCTCAGGTTGATCAGCACTGCGCGCGAGACGTCCTCCTCGCGGCAGCGCAGCGCCTCGTCGATGGCCGCTTTCACGGCGTGCGTCGATTCCGGCGCAGGCACGATGCCTTCGGCGCGGGCAAACTGCACGCCGGCGGCGAAGCACTCGGTCTGCAGCAGCGCCTGCGCCTCGATGAGGCCAAGCTCCTTGACGTGCGACACGAGTGGCGCCATGCCGTGGTACCGCAGGCCACCGGCGTGGAACCCGGGTGGCATGAACGTCGAACCCAGTGTGTGCATGCGCGTCAGCGGCGTGAGGTGCGCCGTGTCGCCGAAGTCGTACGCGTAGCGTCCGCGCGTGAGGCTCGGGCACGCGGCCGGTTCCACGGCGATGACGCGCGGCGACGGCCCGCCGCGCAGGCGGGCACCGATGAACGGGAACGCGATACCCGCGAAGTTCGACCCGCCACCCGCCGCACCGATGATGACGTCGGGATAGTCGTCGGCCATCTCGAATTGCGCGAGCGCTTCGAGGCCGATCACCGACTGGTGCAGCAGCACGTGATTGAGGACCGACCCGAGCGCGTAGTTCGTGTCGGCACGCGTCGCGGCAACTTCGACGGCCTCCGAAATCGCCATGCCGAGGCTGCCCCGGCACGACGGATCACGCGCCAGGACGTCGCGACCGTAGGCCGTTTCGTTCGACGGACTGGCGACGCAGCGGGCGCCGTAGGTTTCCATCAACGCGCGCCGGTACGGCTTCTGATCGTACGACACGCGCACCATGAACACCTGCACCTCGATGCCGAAGAGGGCGCCGGCAAACGCCAGCGACGATCCCCATTGCCCGGCGCCTGTCTCGGTGCTGATTTTCCTGATGCCGGCCTCGCGGTTGTAGAACGCCTGCGCCACCGACGTGTTCGGCTTGTGGCTGCCTGCCGGACTCACGCCTTCGTATTTGTAGTAGATGCGTGCGGGCGTCTGCAGCTCGCGTTCGAGACGGCGTGCGCGGAAGAGCGGCGACGGCCGCCACTGGCGATACACGTCGCGCACGGGTTCGGGAATCTCGATCTCGCGATCGGTGGAGACCTCCTGCGCGATGAGCGACATCGGGAACAACGGTGCGAGATCGTCAGGCCCGAGAGGCTGGAGCGTGCCCGGGTGCAGCACCGGCGGTGGCGGCGACGGCAGGTCGGCCACGAGGTTGTACCAGTGGGTGGGCAGGCGCGACTCATCGAGCAGGTATTTCACGCGATCCGACATCGAGTTCCTCCGATGGTCCGACATGCTATCGCACGTCCCGGTGCCCGATGCCCGATGCCCGATGCCCGGTGGCTGGGCATGTGTCCATTGACGATATATCCATATCGCATATAATGGCGTCCATGCCTGCGCACTCCGACGACGATGTTGCCGGACAGCTGCCGTTGCAGCCGGCCACCTTCCACATCCTCGTGGCGCTCGCCGACGGCGATCGACATGGCTACGCCATCATCCAGGACGTGGCATCGCTCACGGCCGGTGCGATCCGGTTGAGCCCGGGCACGCTCTATCGATCCATCCAGCGCATGCTCGACGATGGCCTCATCCTCGAGACCGACGACCGTCCCGCGCCCGAAGACGATGACCAACGCCGGCGCTACTACCGGGTGACGCCGTTCGGTGTCGCCGTGGCGAAGGCCGAGGCCGCCAGGCTTGCCGACCTCGTGCGTATGGCGCGCAGCCGCGGCCTGGCGCCGCGCAGGATCTGACGCCATGGTGCGCTGGCTGCTCCGTCTCTACCCGGCGTCGTTCCGTCACGCGCACGGCCGTGAACTGGAGGCGCTCATCGCGCGCGAGCGGCGCGACGTGCGTACGCCGTGGCGCATCGTACCGTTCTGGCTGCGCATCGTCTTCGACGCGTGCGTGAGCGCCGCGGCGGCGCACTGCGACATCCTGAAACATGACGTACGCGACGCGTGGCGCGCGTATCGCCGGGCGCCAGGGTTCGCGGTGACGGTGCTGGTGCTCGTCGCACTGGGGATCGGCGCGACGACGGCGGCCTTCTCGCTGGCGGACGTGGTGCTCCTGCGGCCGTTGCCCTTCCCGGACGCCGATCGACTCGTGAAGGTGTGGGAGCGGCGGCCGGGCTTCTCGCAGATGGAACTGTCGCCGGCCAACTATCGCGACTGGAAGGGCATGGCGACGTCGTTCGAGACGTTCTCCGCCTACCGCGGTCTCTCCGCCACGTTGATTCGTTCCGGACGGCCCTCGCGCATCGATGGCACCGTGGTGACGGCCGATCTGCTGCGAACGCTCGGCGCGACGCCGCGCCTCGGCCGCGCCTTCACCGAGGCCGACGATCGTGAAGGCGCTCCCGCCACGGTGCTCCTGAGTCACGGGCTCTGGGAGCGCGAGTTCGGGGCCGACCCCTCGGTCGTCGGTACCACGATCCGCCTCGACGACGAGATTCACACCATCGCCGGCGTGATGCCGCGCGACTTCCACTTCCCGCGTCGCAGTACGCAACTGTGGGTGCCGATGCGGCTCGCGGCCGAGGCGCTCGTCGATCGCAACGACAACTACCTCGACGTCGTCGCGCGCGTGCGAAGCGATGTCCCGATCGAGCAGGCACGAACCGAGATGTCGTGGCTCGCCGAGCGGCTGAAGCAGGCGTATCCGACAGAGAACGAGCATACGGGCGCCAATGTGACGGCGTTGCGCGACGAGGCAGGGCAGCAGGCGCGGTTGATGTTGCTCGCGCTCGCGGGAGCATCGGCGTGCGTGCTCCTGCTCGCGTGCTCGAATCTCGCCAACCTGCTGGTGGCACGCGCGATCGCGCGACGGCGGGAGATGGCCCTGCGACTGGCGCTCGGTGCCGGTCGTGAACGGCTCGTACGCCAGGTGTTGACCGAGACGCTCCTGCTCACCGGGCTCGGCGGTGTCGTGGGCGTGACCCTGGCAGCCGGCGCCTTGCCGGCGCTCTCGCGCCTGGTGCCGTCGGCGTTGCCGATCACCGACGTCCCCGCGATCGACGCGCGCGTCCTCGGCTTCGCCGTGCTCGCCACACTGGTGACCGGGCTGAGCGTGTCGCTCGTGCCGCTGCTCAGGCACGCGCGCGATCGTGTGGGCGAGGGCTTACGGGAAGGGGCGCGTGCGATCGGAGCCGGCAGCGAGCGCGCGCGAGGCGCGCTCGTCGTCACACAGCTGGCGGCGTCGGTCGTCCTGCTCGTGATGTGCGGCCTGCTCCTGCGTGCGCTGTGGACCATCAGGGTCGTCGACCCGGGGTTCACGACGACAGGCGTGCTGACGGCACGGACGTCGCTGCCGATGCCGAAGTACGAGAACACCGAGTCTCGCACGCGGTTCTACGCGCGCGTCCTGTCCGACGTGCGTGCCGTGCCCGGCGTCACGCACGCGGCGTACATCAGCTTCCTCCCGCTCGGCGACATGCGTGGCGGCATCTTCCCCGTCGGCGTCGGTGCGGTGGTCGAGGATCGACGCGACAACAACGTCGCGCTCCTTCGCTACGCCACCCCGGGCTACTTCGAGGCGATGAGGATTCCGTTGCGGGAGGGACGGGACCTCGCACAGACGGACACGTCCGAGACGCAGCCCGTCGCCGTCGTCAGTCGACGTGCCGACGGCCCTCGCCGCGATGGCGCTCGTTCTCGCCATGACCGCCATCGGCAGCCTCGTACCCGCCGTCAGGGCCGCGCGCGTCGACCCCGCATCCGTCCTTCGCTCGGCGTAGTGCCGATCTGCGCGCCCTCGCGCGCCGCCGAGCTGTCCTCAGCGCGACTCCGTGATTCAATGGCAGCGGCCCGATCGGTCCGTGGCCAGGGAGTTGCCATGACACCTGTGATCCGTCTGCTTCGAGCCGCCGGGACGGCGGCGCTCACGCTCGTCCTCGTTGCCGTGCCGGCCGTCGCGCAGACCGGTGGCGATGGATCGCAGGGCACGCCCGCCACGAAGGACCGCTATCTGGTCGCCTACCAGATCAACAGTGGCGACGATGCGCACATCGCGGCGGCGCTGAAGAACATCGGGAACGCGCTGACGGATCCGCGCCTGAAGGGGAAGCTGCAGGTGCGGCTCGTCGTCCATGGGAGCGGAGTGAAGACACTTCGCAAGGACGGTGGCTTCGAGTCCACGCTGCGCGCGCTGGCAGACGAGGGCGTGGCCCTGCTGCAGTGCGAACGCACGCTCGCGGAACGCAAGATCCCGAAGACCGACATGCTGCCGTTCATCTCGTACGTGCCGAGCGCCAACGGCGAGCTGATCATCCTCCAGCAGCAGGGCTGGGCGATCATGCATCCCTGAGTGGCGCCGCCGCGCGAGATCGCGAGACACCATGACCGCATCCTCATTCAGGCTCGGCCTGGGCGTCGTCGCCTGTGCGCTGATGGCGGGTTGCGCGCCGGCCGTCGTGACGACGTTCGATCCGCCATGGAACCCGCTGCCGCGAGCCAACGACTTCACCGTGGCTGGCATCGACACGGTGCCTGACCTTCACGGCGACGTGAACGACCCGCAACTGGTCGTCTTCTTCGCGGGCAACCAGTTCATGGTGGTCCGCGATCTGGTCGAGGCCTTCCGGCAGGCGCATCCCGAGATTCAGCGCGTCTTCGTCGAGACCCTGCCGCCCGGGGTCCTCGCAAGACAGATCGAGGCCGGCGAGATCACGATCGGTAACATGACGATTACGCACAAGCCCGACGTGTATGCCGCAGGGCAGGCCCGGATGCACTCGATGGACGCGTTGTTCTCGCGGACCATGACGTACGCCAGGAATCGTCTCGCGCTCATGGTTCACGCAGGCAATCCGAAGCGCGTGACGGGATTGACGGATCTCGGCCGGCGTTCGTTGCGTGTCGCGATGCCGAACCCGGCATGGGAAGGCGTTGGTCAACGCATCGAAGAGGCGTACCGCAAGGCCGGTGGCGAGGCGTTGCGCGCCCGCGTGATGGTGGCCAAGACGGAGAATGGCACCACCTTCCTCACGCGCATCCATCATCGCCAGACACCGATGCGCATCCTGGCGCGGCAGTCCGACGTCGGGCCCGTATGGCACACCGAGGTCGCCTTCCAGAAAGCCATCGGGCACCCGATCGACGGCGTCGCGATCCCCGATGCGCAGAACGTGTTCGCCACGTACGTCATCGGACAGATGCGCGCGGCGCCGCGTCCAGACGCGGCCGCGAAGTTCTACGACTTCATGTCCAGCCAGGCCGCGCGCGACATCTACGCCAGATACGAATTCCTGCCGGCTGAACCGCCTCCGCACAGCCATTGACTCTCGCGCGGACGACGATGCCATCGCCGTCCGCGTCGCCGAGATGAGCGCATCACGCGGATCGGAGGAGGTCGGCGGCTCCAACTCCGTGCCACGACCGCACGCTCGCGCCCGTCACCCCCAATCGTCTGGCAGGCCGACGCAGAGTGTGGCACGCGACATCACTTCAAGAGAGAATGTTGCGATTCCATGCGTGAGTACCTCGAGCAGTTGCTCATCGTCCTGGCCATCGGCTCGGGCATCGCCATCCTGGCCAAGCGCGTCAACGCCCCCTATAACGTTGCCCTGGTCGTCGTCGGCCTGCTGCTCGTCCTGATGGACGTGCTGCCGCGCACGACGATGGATCCCAACGTCGTGCTGCTGTTGTTCCTGCCCATCCTGGTGTTCCAGGGCGCGCTCTCGGCAGACGACGTCAGCATGAAGCGCGCGGCGCGCCCGATCCTGGCCCTGGCTGTGCCCGGGGTGGCCATCTCGCTCGTGGCCACCGCCACGGTGGCGGCGTGGGAGATCAACCTGCCCTTCGCCGTGGCGCTGCTGCTCGGCGCGGTGCTGGCCATCACCGACACGGTGAGCGTGCTGCTGGCGTTCCGGAGCGTGCGCGTGCCGCACAAACTGGCGGCGATCATGGAGGGCGAGAGCCTGTTCAACGACGGCACGGCACTGGTGCTGGTCAGCATCTGCGCCACCGTGGTCATGCAGGGCTACGCCGAGCCGTCGGCGATTGCCCGGATGCTGCTGGTGGCCATCGTCGCCGGGTTGCTGCTCGGCGCCGTCGGCGGCACGGTGGGCGCGTTCGTGCTTCGCTTCGCCCCCGACGATCTCACGGCCATCCTCGCGTCGCTCGTGGCCGTCTTCGCCACGTCGCTCCTCACCGAGCACCTGCACGGATCGGCGGTGATCGCGGTGGTGGTCGCCGGTGTGATGGTGGGCCACGAGATGCGCCAGCACCTCGAGGCGTCGCGCGTCCTGGCGTTGCAGGGTTTCTGGGAAGTCGCGGCGTTCGTCATCAACGTGTGGCTGTTCCTGCTGGTCGGCATCCAGTTGAGTGGCGAGATGCTGGTCCGCGAAGCGTGGCCGATCGTGCTGGCCGTGATCGCGCTGCACGCGGGCCGTGCGGTGGCCGTGTACATCTGCTTCGGTGCGCTGCACCTGTCCGGACAGGGCGTGCCGTGGCGATGGCAGCACGTGATGGTGTTCGGCAACGTGAAGGGGGCGCTGTCGATGGCCGCGGTCCTGTCGCTGCCCGAAGGCATCCCGTATCGAGAGCGGCTCATCGCCATCGTGTTCGGCGTGACGCTGGTGACGCTCCTGACGCAGGCGCTGCCGTTCCGGCGATTCCTCACGTGGCTCGGCGTGGCGGGGCAGGCGGACGCGCACGAGGTGGACGAGGGCCGTGCCGTGTTGATCGGCGCGCGCCGCGCGCAGATGGAACTCGATCAGTTGCTCGCGTCCGGACTGATCTCGAGGCGTGAGCATGCGGAGCAGCGCGCCGCGTTCCAGCGCGACATCATCGGTGCCGAGCGCACGTTGCGGGCCGCCGGTGCGCACTCGGCGCACGATGTCGTGGGCCCCGCGGTGCTCATCGCACAGAAGGCGGCGATCCTCGACGCGGCCAGGCGAGGACTCATCACCGATCGCACGGCGGGCGACCACGTCGCCGCGATCGACGAGAAACTGCTCGCGTCGTCGGCAGGCGAGCACGCTCCAGAGGACGTCCGATGAAGATCCTGATCGTGGGAGCCGGCCGCGCCGGCCTCGAGGTGGCCATCCAGTTGCTGCGCCTCGGCCACGCCGTCACCATCGTCGATACCGACCCCGTCGTCGTACGGCGCGCCACCGAGCAGTACGGGCTCGTGGCACTCGCCGGCGACGCCACCACCGCGGAGGTCCTGGACGATGCCGCGATCGGTGGGATGGACATCGTGGTCGCCATGCTGCGCCGTGATGCAGACAATCTCGCCGTGTCGTTGCTGGCGCGTGCCGCGGGCGTCGAGCGCGTGATGGTGCGGAGGCGCGACAACGCGTACCGATCCGTGTACGCCAAGGCAGGGATCGATCGCGTGCTGTCGGAAACCGACCTCATCACCGGCGCGATCGCGACGGCCGTCGAGCACGACTCCATCCGCCACGCGATGCTGATTGGCGACGGTTCGGCCATCGCCTTCGAACTGACGATTCCCGCCGGCAGCGTGGCAGCCGGTCGCACCGTGATGGAACTGGCGGCGCGACCCGATTTCCCGCGGTCCGGCGTGTTCGCGGCGCTCCATCGTGCCGGCGGCGGCGTCGAGGCCCCGCGCGGCTCGTCGGTGATCGATGCCGGGACCACCGTCGTCCTCGTCGCCAGTCGCGACGAGGTGAGCCAGGCCATCACCGCCCTGGCCGCACCATCCGCCACGGCGTAGGGGCCTGGCTCGGAGAATCGGCCCTACCCGCTGCGGCAAGTAGGGAGGGTCGACCTTCCACCCGGCGGTGAGATCAGGGCGACCTGAGTGGAGTCGAAGGTCGGGTCCGACCGTAGGGCGGTGCCGAATGCCGTGAATGGCGGAGCCGGTTCGACAAGCGCGCCCCTCCAGCATGGGGCGAACGGGTTTCAACCCGTTCGTCCGCGCCGCTGCCAGGATGACGGGGTGCGACAGGGCCAGACCATGCCCGTGAGCGACGAGCCGCTCCAGCGCAAGCCCGCGCGGCAGTACACTCGGCGCATGTCCGATTCACGACCACGCGTCGGCATCTTCGGCTGGGGCATCGTTGCGCCGACATCGCCAGACATCGATACGTTCGCGCGCAACCTCGATGCCACGGAGAGCTGGCTGGCGCCGTTCAACGGCTTCGGTCCTGACAACTTCCTCGTCGGGACGCCGCCGTTCGACTTCGGTGTGTACGAGGGGTGGGTCAGCGAGCGATTCGCGCCGAGGCACTACCGGAGGCTGGTCGAGAAGATGGACTATCCGGCGCTCTATGCCGTGGGCGCGTTCATCCAGGCACTCGGCCAGAACGCGGGCATCGAGCAGGTACTCCAGTCGCTCGGGACTGCCGCACACGTCTACGTCGGCAGCGGGCTCGGCAACCTGCACACCATCTATCGCGAGAGCGTGGCGCTGCACGAACGGCAGGCGCGATGGGACGCCTTCTGGGCCGGGCGCGATGCCGACCTGCGAACCTATCTCGACGAACTCGCGGCCATCGACAGCGCCGCCATGGACGGCAGCGTCGAGACCGGCAAGCTCCACGTGATTCGCGAGAAGGAGAAGAACCGCACGCGCCTGCAGGAACGGTGGAACGCACCTGATCCGCCCTGGGCCGTCTCGCCTGACCTGCTCTGGAACCTCCAGAACACGCCGGCGGCGCAGATTTCGATCCTCGGTCGCATCACCGGGGAGGCGTTCGCGCCTGCCGCTGCCTGTTCCACGTTCGGCGTCGCGCTGCACATGGCGATGCACGCCATCCGCGAGGGGCGCGCGAAAGCCGTCGTCGTAGGCGCCACCGATCCACCGCCGCATCCACTCACCGTCGGCGCGTTCTACAACGCGCGTGTGCTCTCTGCCAACCGCGGCGTGTCGCTGCCGTTGACGCGCCTGCAAGGCACGCACGTCTCCGGAGGCGCGGCCGTGTGGATCGTCGGCGACCTCGACTACATGGAGGCGCGGGGATTCACGCCGCTTGGCATGGAACCCGTCGGTGTCGGCGTGACGTCGGACGCGCATCACATCATCACGCCGTCGCCGGAGGGGCCGTCCGCCGCGATCGCGCAGGCACTCACCGATGCCGGCGCACAGGCGGGCGACATCGCCACGTGGGACCTGCACGCAACGGCGACGCCAGGCGATTACTCGGAAGTGACGACGCTGCGAGGGATCCTGTCCGACGAGGTGCTCGTGACGGCGCGCAAGGGCACGTTCGGCCACGGCATGAGCGCCGGCGGCGGGTGGGAGTTGACGGCGCAGTACCTCGGCTACGCGCGAGGGCGGCTCTTCCCGACGCCCCTCGTGCGCGACGCGCTCAACGAATCGATCGCGCGCACGCACACACGCTTCGTGTTCGACCACGCCGTGGATGTGCCATCTGGCCTCGGCGGCAAGCTGTCGATGGGCATCGGCGGTATCAACGCCTGCATCGTCTCGCGCGCCTTCGAGGGCTGACGCGCAGTGGGCAGCCAGCAGCATCGATCCGATCCCCGGATCCTCGATCGGCGGACCCTGGCCGATGACCACGGATGTCTGGCACGGCTCCTTGCCAGGGGATGTCGGTTCTCGATGTCGGGTACGGCCACGGGCGCCACTGACACCTGAGGCGGCTGGAGAATCGTTGCCGGACCTGACGTGTGGCGTGAGCAACTGCCCGGCGCACAGGGCCTTGCTAGAGGCGATCGAGGACGGTCCGCCAGGCACGGCGCAGTTCGCGCGGTACTGAAGCGAGGTCCGTCTCCACGTCCGCGATGAGGCGGTCGGCTTCGGGCAGGTGCAGGAGTTCCGCGACGTCCCAGAGGTCCTGCGACCCACCAGCGTAAAGCTTCAGCAGGATGAGGTCCCGCGCGGCGACGACAGGTGGGAGGTCGGAATGTCGATCGGCGCGATCGAGTGCACGTGTCTGCCACGCGTGCCGTCCGACGACGATGTCGACCGTCCGTTCTCGGGGGGCTCGTAGTCGCACGACCCCGGCGAGCGGATCCTCGTGATCGCCGCGCCTGACATCGATCTCGAGTTCCGAGTGGTCAGCGCGCAGAGCCTCCCACCATGCCGCGTCGAGTACGCGGCGGTCGACAACGAGGACATCGACATCGTGAGTGGAGCGGGCTACGCCTCGGACGGCCAGTGCCGCGGCACCGATGACGGCGTACCGCACGTCTTGCCCGGCAAGGTACGCACCCACGCGATCGAGCAGCGTCATGGCGCCTGAACCGACACCGTGGTGGCGCATGAGGGCCTGCGGCCCCTGGTCCGCCGCGCCTGCAGCGTGCATCGCGCGTCTGCCGGCGAGATGCCGTTGAAGCGCGCGAAGAGGTCGACGTCGGCGTCGCCGAGCGCCAGCGCCAGTGCGATGCGATCGCGCGCGGACAGGGCACACACCTCGCGGTGCGTCATGTGCCGCAGGTCGTCAGCGACGGAAGCCACGTCGCCAGTATAGTGCCGCGCATTCCGGCCCGCTCGTCCTCGTGCGCGACGTCGGCGCCGGGCGGCTGGCGCAAGAATCGGCCCGTCGCTCCGTCACATTCTCCTTGACAGGTTAGGAGAGCGCGGCGTTAACCTAATTGAGTTAGGAGAACGACCGATGGCCACTCCGATTCTTCCCGGCACGCTCGACCTGCTGATCCTCAAGGCGGTCTCGCTCGGCCCGCAGCACGGGTACGGCGTCCTGCTGCGCATCCAGCAGATCTCCGGAGGCCACCTCCAGATCGAACAGGGGGCGTTGTATCCGGCCCTGTACCGGCTCGAGACCAGAGGATGGCTCGACGCGGAATGGGGTGTGTCCGACAACAATCGGCAGGCCAAGTTCTACACGCTGACGCGCGCCGGCCGGCGGCGCCTCTCGGAGGAACTGGACGGCTGGCAGGCCTTCGCCACCGGCATGGAGTTGGCATTGGCGGCACGGAGCGCGGAATGATCGGCTGGCTGCGGCGGCAGTTCCGCCGGCGCCATCTCGACGCGTCGATGCGTGCCGAGATGGCATTCCACATCGAGGCACGCGCGGCCGATCTGGCCGCGCACGACGGCGTCTCGCTCGACGAGGCGCGCCGCCGGGCACGCCTCGAGTTCGGCAGCGTGACGGCCCATCAGGACGATGCGCGACAGGCGCTCGGGTTCCGACTGCTCGACGAGGTGAGCGCCGACGTCAGGTTCGCGACGCGAAGCCTCCGCAAGAGTCCCATCTTCACCGTATCGGCGTTGGCCATCCTGGCTGTGGCGATCGGTGTCAACGCTGCGTTCTTCACCCTGTACAACCACTACGTACTCCGGCCGCTGCCGATTCGCGGCGCCGAGAGGCACGTGGATCTCGTGCCGCGCGACGCGCAGGAGCGCCGCGTGGCCGCGTGGACGACAGACGAAGTGGACGTGCTGCGCGCTGCCGCACCGGAAGAACTCGAAGGTATCTACACCGCCACCGGGATGCTCCAGGTGCTGCTTCTCGAACCGGAGCAGCGGCAGAGCATGGTCATGGCGGTGTCGGAGACGTTCTTCCCGCTGCTCGGCGGCGCCGCCGTCCAGGGCCGCGTGTTCACGTCCGGCGATCGATACCAGGCCGTCGTCGTGCTGAGTGACGCCGGCCGTCGCCGATTGTTTCCAGACGATCCGACGCCTCTCGGAAGACACGTACGCGTCAGGTCGACGTGGTTCACCGTCGTCGGAGTCCTGCCGGCATCCTTCTCCGGCGTCGGAATCGCGGTGCCCGACTTCTGGGTCCATGCGAGCATGCGGCAGGCGCTGCGTGAGGACCTCGGCGAGCGGCACGGTATGTCGGCGCTGCTGCGGCCAGGCGTCTCGCCCGAGCGAGCCGAAGCCGCGCTCTCGTCGGTCGCCCGGCGTTTCGAGCGTGATGGGCGCGATGCGATCGCGCGAGTCGTCGTCGAGCATCACACGACTTATCTATCTGACGCCGCCGCCGAGGTGCCGCTGCTGGCGCCGATGTTGTTCGCGACGTTCCTGCTGGTGCTGCTGATTGCCAGCGCGAACCTGGCCAACCTGTTTCTCGCGCGAGTGGCTGCGCGCCGGCCCGAGATTGCGACCCGCTTCTCGGTTGGTGCCAGTCGCGCGCGTATCGTTCGCCAGCTCCTGACCGAGGCCACGCTGCTGGGGCTGGCGGGCGCGGCCATCGGTCTGTCGATGGCCGTGACAGGCGTCTCGCAATTGCAGGCGTGGCTGTTCTCCATCGCCACCGATGCCGGCGCGACGATCCTGCCACTCTCAGTCGACTGGCGGTTACTTGCGTATGCGGCGCTACTCGGCATGACGGCTGGTGGCGTGTTCGGCATGCTGCCCGCGCTCGACGCCGTCGATCTCGTCAGCAGGCGTCGCGGCCGATTGCGGTCCACGCTGCTGGCAGGGCAGGTGGGCGCGAGCCTCGTGCTGTTGATCCTGGCGGGGCTCCTGGTGCGCAACGTCCAGGAACTGGCGTCGACGCCGTCGGGGTTCGACGTCGACCGCACGTTCGGCGTGAACATGGACCCACCGACAGCCGTCGTCATGGACCATCTCCGGGCGCAGGCCGGCGTCGACGGTGTGACTGTCGTCTCCCGTGGTCCGTTGATGGGGCAGTTGCCGCGCACGAACGCACGTATCGGCGACGCCATCGTCCGCGCGTCGTGGATGCGCGTGGACGAACACTACTTCGCGACGACGGGCGTGGCGGTGACCAGCGGGCGCACGTTCACGCCGACAGAGGCTGCGGCACGCACTCCTGTGGCGATCGTCAGTGCGCGCACCGCGCGATCGCTCTGGCCGGGTGGAACGGCCGTTGGTCAGACGCTGACTGTCACGGCGGATGAAGACGGAGAGCCAGCCTGGCACGGCACGTACGAAGTGATTGGCGTTGCTGCCGACGTCATCAATGGCTTCATCTTCCAGGGCCCCGAATCGATCATGTTCTACCTGCCCGGCGCGGTTGGACAGGAGGACATGGGTTGGGCGCTGGCGCGTCTGAGTGACGTGCAGGCCGCGTCGGTCGAGGCGGTCCGACGCGCGTGCGGCGAGGTCCCGGGCTCCACAGGGTGCACGGTGCGCAGCCTCGCCGGTGCCGCAGCCGTGCAGCAGTTCCCGTTCCGGGCCGCTGCCGCCATTGCAGGCGGCCTCGGGATGGTGGCGTTGCTGCTGACGGCACTCGGACTCTATTCGGTCGTCAGCTACTCGGTCGAACGTCGTCGTCGCGAGATCGGGGTGCTCGTTGCGATCGGTGCGCGGCCGCGACACGTGCTCGGTCGCATCCTGAACGAACCGGCCCGATGTCTTGCCTGGGGGCTCGGCGTGGGACTGCCGTGCTGCATCGGACTCTCGTACCTGGCGGCCGCGTCTCCCCTGCGGATCAGGACCTTCGACGTCACGGCGTACGTTGGCGTGCCGCTGTTGCTGGCCGGCGTCGCGGCGCTCGCCTGCCTGCTACCTGTCAGACGAGCGTTACGCGTGTCGCCCGGCGTCGCGCTCAGGCAGGACTGACTCCGCGTCCCGCGCGTCGTCGCCAGGGGTTGATACCCCTGGCCTCCATTTCCACGTGACACGGCATCGCCCCGGCACTACCGGGAAGACGCGCGTATAGTGCGCGCATGACACACCGGCACGAGGGCTCGATGCCAACGATCGACAGGGCGACCGCGGGCGGCCACCGCAGACGCTGGTACGGGCCGGCTGTGGGAGCACTTCTGCTGGCCGTCACGACTGTCGCTGTCCTGTCTGCATCGGAGCAGGCGAGCGACACCCGCGAGACGCGGGCGGCGCAACATGGACGTCAGGCCACGCGAGCGCTGGTCGAGAGCCGTCGCATCATGCACGGCTGGCTCGCGCGCCGAGATGCCGTGACGGGCCTGTTGCCGCGCATGGGGCACTTCAACGGCAACGCGCCGGACCCGAACTGGGCGGTGGCCGACTCGGCGGCCGACCTCTATCCGTTCATGGTCATGGCGGCGCGCTTCACGGACCCCGGCGTGTACCACGGGGCCATGCTCGACATCCTGCGTCAGGAGATGCTGCTGACGACGCGTGTGGGTCGGTTGTCCGACGACCTTCAGCCGGGCGGCCGCGGCTTCGTGCGTGCGACGCCGGACCTCGATCGCATCATCTTCGGCTCCAGCGAGTACATGAAGGACGGCCTGATCCCGCTCACAGAGATCTTCGGCGACACGCCCTGGTACCACCGAATGACCGGTCTGGCTACGGACATCATCCGTCACGCACCGTACGAGACAGCACGCGGCCGACTCCCCGCGCAGACCACCGAGGTCAACGGCAACATGCTGCAGGTGCTCACGCGCCTGTATTTCAGGACGGGTGAGCGGGCGTATCTGGATCAGGTCCTCGCCATCGCGGACTTCTACTTCCTCGACATGCTGCCGACGACGAACCATCTGCCCGCCGACCGCTGGGACGTGGCGACGAAGACTCCGTTGACCACGCGCTTCGTCCTGTCGGATCACGGCAACGAGATCGTCGGTGGACTGTCGGAAGCGTTCGTCCTCGCGACGCATGTGCGGCCCGACAAGGCGGACCAGTATCGCCCCGCATTCATGCGCATGATCGACAAGCTCCTCGAAGTGGGACGCACGCCAGACGGCGTCTGGCATCACGACATCGACATCGTCACCGGCAAGCCCCTGGCGAATCGTCCGGCGCACTGCTGGGGATACATGTTCAACGGCGTCTACACGGCGTACCTGACGACGGGGGAGACGCGTTATCGCGATGCAGTGGTGCGAGCGATGGAGACCGTGTCGCGCACGCCGGCGTATCTGTTCAGCGACACGCCGCCCGTCGCCTGGTGGCGCGCCAACTCGTATTCCGATGCCATCGAATCGGCACTGGTGCTCCTCAATCGAGAGCCGAACGCCGCACTGCCACAGCGCATCGACGATGCTGTCGATCGCATGCTCGACGTCGTGGAGCCGAGCGGCATCGTCGAGGACTGGTATGGCGATGGCAACACGATCCGCACGGCGTTGATGTACGTCATGTGGAAGACGCAGGGCGCGCACCTCGAGCCGTGGTCGCCGCGCGTGCATCTCGGCGCCGTACGTGACGGCAACACCGTTGCGATGCTTGTCCGCGCCGAAACCGACTGGACGGGTACGCTGCGGCTCGATCATCCACGGCATCGGGATCACCTGCACCTTCCGATCAACTATCCGCGGCTCAACGAGTGGCCGGAGTGGTTCACCGTCGGGCACGACAAGCGCTATCGCGTCCGGGTGGGGACGGGCAGTGCGCAGGCGCGACTCGGTGCGGAACTCGTCCAGGGACTGCCCATGTCGCTGCGCGCCGGCGAGTCAGTGATGATCGAAGTGGCCGACGATGGTGACCCGCCATACGGTCGATAGTCACAAGGGCCGACACCCGCATGGTCACGCCAGCCGCGGTGCACGAGCCAGACGCGCGGCATCAGGCGTCGTGAGAGGATCGCAGTTCCTTCCGCGTTGTCGGGGGCCACGAATCGGACGGGGGCAGTCCCACGCAGGCCCCGGCCAGATCGGGGACATGCAGGCGCATCTCGAGAAGCCTCAGGCAGCGCGGGACCGAGGCCGTCGCAGAGTAGATGTCGATGTCGATCGTGAAATGGCTCTCGTTCGCGTCGCTGGTATTCGTCGTGGCCGGCGTGGTCGTGGTCGCGATCGACATTCGGCGCGCGTATGCGCGCGTCGCTGACGCGAGTGTGCTCATCGCCTCGCCGCATGGCGACATCGAGTTCAAGCAGGCGGGCAGCGGCGTGCCGGTCCTTGTGGTACACGGCAGCGGTGGCGGTTTCGATCAGGGGGAATTGATCGCCGAAGCGGTGCTCGGCGACGGGTTCCACTGGATTGCACCGTCGCGGTTCGGCTACCTGCGCTCTACGGTTCCGGTGGGCGCGACATTCGACGATCAGGCGCGGGCCTACGCTCGCCTGCTCGACACGCTCGGCATCGACACGGTTGCTGTGCTCGCGCTTTCCCACGGGGGGCCCTCCGCGCTGCTCTTCGCCGTGCTCTATCCAGAACGCGTGTCATCGTTGAGCCTGCTCTCGTGCGGTGTCGCCTCATCGTCTGATGGCGATCAGGCGGAGGCCAGCCGGAAGGGCGACACGCTGACAAGGATTTTCAAATACGACGTGCTCTACTGGAGCGTCAGTACGCTGTGGCGGAAGCAGTTGATGGCACTGATGGGTGCCGACGACGCGGTCATCGCAGGGCTCACCGGCGGTCAGCGCGCGTTGGTGGACCGGGTGATCGACGACATGAACCCCGTTGCCACGCGCTACGCCGGCGTGATGTTCGACAACACGGCGGCGATGCCGAACGAACGGATCGCCGCGGTTCGTGCACCCACGCTGGTCATCCACGCGAAGGACGACTCGCTGCAGCTGTATCGCAACGCGGAAGTGGCTGCGGCCACCATCCCCGGTGCGCGTCTGCTGGCCTTCGACAAGGGCGGGCACCTCCTGATTGCCGTCGAGCAGTCTGCCATCCGGGCAGAGGTCCAGGCATTCATCCGCGCGAACGTCAGCAAGTAGCACGCCGAGCGTGGCTCACGGGCGCGGCCTGGCGAGGTAGTGGATGAAGAACGCCACGAGTTGCGCGTTGGACTGCGCGTCGGGTGAGTGCTCCGCGCGGTTCGACATGCCGACGCGACGCTCGTAGCCGAGCAGCCGGTTCACCGCGATCGCGTGATTGAGCGCCTTCCATCGCTCGGGCGGATCTTCCGCGCCGCCGCTGACAAAGAATGGCCGTGGCGCGATGAGCGCGTGGAGTTCGTG
Source organism: Acidobacteriota bacterium (assembly GCA_020845575.1). Classification (NCBI taxonomy): domain Bacteria; kingdom Pseudomonadati; phylum Acidobacteriota; species Acidobacteriota bacterium. Next base: position 50,653 of record JADLFL010000016.1, read on the forward strand.
GAGGTCGCGACCCGTCTCCATCATCCGCGCGTACGGGCCGGTGCGCGGGTTCTCTGCCGACGGCACGCCCGGTGTCGGACGAGGACGCGCGGCATCGAGGCCGAGATACCACGGCTCCCAGTAGTTCACGTTGGACCGCGTCTCGTCGAAGACGATGCCGGGATCGCTCGTGGCGACGGCGGCATACCGATCCCACAGCGCGCCGCCGAACAGCGACCACTTGCCGCCGTAGCTGTGACCGACGATGCCGATGCGGGTGGCGTCGACTTCAGGGAGAGCGGCCAGGGCAGTCCAGGCGTTGGCCGCGACGTACGCGTAGTACGACAACGGCTGCACGCCATGCACCGGTCCCATGTCCGGAAGTCGTGCATCACCGCCGGGTGTGCCGATCGACAGCGTCACGAACCCGGCGCGCGTCAACTGCCGGGCGAAGTCCCGCTCCGGTCGGCCGCCGAGACCCACGCTCGTTTCGGGTTCGTAGAACGGGATGAACACCGCGGGGAACGGTCCGCGGCCGTCCGGGACGAGCAGCCAGCCGTCGGTGAGCTGGCCGGCCGCAACTTCCACGCGCACGCGCGTCTGCGTGAAGGTGTCGCGACGGTCCGACGACAGCGCCTCGAATCGAGGTGAGGCCAGCACGGCCGGCCAGGCACCCATGAGGTCGTGCCACTCACGAAGCAATTCGGCCCGCCGACGATCCCAGTCGGCGGCCGTTCGCACGAAGGTACCGTCGGAGAAGACGAGTGGCGAGCGATAGTCACCGAACCGTCCCTCGTACGCCCGCGGAACGTCGAACAGCGCGGCCAGCGCCGTCTGGTCGACCGCCGGCGGCACCTGCGCGGAGACCGTCGTCGCGGACGCACCGACGACGAGCATCGTCACGAGTACCACCGTCAGGCGCACGTCCGTGTCTCCGTTGTCACGCCACGTGTCATATCACGGACCTGACGATTCCCTGGTGCAACCGATCGTCTGGTGCCGTTGTTGCCGACAGGCCAGGGAAGACGAAGACCGCGGCGGTGAGCGTGTCCACCATCCGCCGGCCATGCGTGCTGGTTTCAGGGCCGGCATGTCGGTCTGACCGTCAGCGGCCCGTCGGAGGGCTCGCGGCCCCCGCGATCAGTCGCCGGTGCGCCGCCGGGCCCGGATCGATCGACCATCCGCGGTGCTCAGCACCAGCACCCCTGGGGGATCGATGCGGTAGCGGTCGATGGCTGGCAGGAGCGCCAGCAGCGCGCGCTCCTGTCTCATCAGCGCGTCAGGACACGCCACCATGGTCGTGCCGCCGGGATGGAGGCGCAGCGTCTGGCCCTCAGCCTCGTAGCGGCCCACCAGGCGATTGCACGTCGCGCTGCCAGCCAGTCGCCCGTCAGGCAGGAACCGCAGCGTGGCCCGGCGGTCGGCGACGGCGGCCACGCCGGCGATGTCGTCGATCGCCCATTCCCGGCCCAGCAGCGGTGTCGGGTCGTTCGCCATCAGGTGCTCGGCCACGGCCCGGAAGGCCGGCAGCGAGGTGGGATCGCTGGCCGCGTTGGCTGCCACCGGATGGGAGGCGAAGCGCACGATCACCATGTCGGCCGTCGGGTCGATCCAGATGGTCTGGCCGTGCACGCCGCGCGCCGCGTAGGCGCCGTGGTCGTCGTGGCTCACCCACCACATGCCGCCGTAGCTCCAGCCGGCCAGGTGCGCGTAGCCGGCCTTGGCGAAGGTGTCCTGGCGGCCCCCTCGCCTGATGCGGTCGATGGCGGCCGACGGGACGACCTGCGCACCGTCCCACCGTCCCTCGTCGAGCATGAGCTGGCCAAGCCTGGCCAGGTCCCGCAAGGTGGCATTGAACCCGCCGCCCGCAAACGGCGTCCCGATCGAGTCGACCGTGTAGAACGCCTCGCGCTCCATGCCGAGCCGGGTCCAGATGCGCGCCGACAGCAGATCGGCCACCGACGCACCGGTCGTGCGGGCGACGAGCCAGCCGAGCGCGTCGGCGTTGACCGTCTTGTAGCCGAAGGCCTCGCCGTGCGTGCCCTTCTTCCGGACGGTCGGCAGGAACGCGAAGTAGCTGCGCGGGCCGGTGTAGCCTTCGGGCTTGGGCAGCGGGCTGCCGGCCGCGGCGAAGGCCCAGACCTCGGCGTCGGGGTCGGCATAGTCCTCGGAGTAGTCGAGCGCGGTCGTCATGTCCATGACCTGCCGCACGGTGGCGTCGCCGAAGGCGCTGTCCTTCAACTCGGGAATCAGTGTGGCGACCGGCGCCGACTCGTCCAGGACGCCTTCGGCCACCAGCATTTCGCCCAGCAACCCGGTCAGGGACTTGGTGACCGACATCGCCCCGTGCAACGAGGTGGGCGTCAGGCAGCCGTCGTAGCGCTCGTAGACGACCCGGCCGTGGTGCAGCACGATGACGCCGTCGGTGTAGTTGGCGGCGAACGCCGCGTCCCAGGTCATCGGGTCCTGCGAGCCGAGCGGCGTGAACCTGACCGCGTCGATGGACCCGTCGAGGGCCACCGGCAGGGGGCGCACGGCCTCGGGGCCGCGGTTCACCCCGACGCTGGGCATCAGCTCACGGAAGTGACAGACGGTCCAGCGCAGCTTCGGAAACGAGAAGTAGTCGGGATCCGTGAAGCGGATCACCTTGTCCTCGCTCGGCGGGAACCCCTGCATCCAGCCCATCCGCCTCGGGTCAGACGTGGGGGCCGACATCGGCGTCTCGGGTTGCGCCATCGCGGCGGCTCCGAGACTCAGGGTCATCAGCACAGCGCATCCTTGCAGCATTCTCATGGCAGACCTCAGTCCAGTTTCCTGCACGTCAGGCGCAGTGGCTCGGCGCGCGTTGTGCGGCGGCTATGGCAGGGCTTAAGATGCGCCCTTGGCACGATCGACGATCAGCCACTATCACATCGTCCGGAAGCTGGGTTCCGGCGGGATGGGTGAGGTCTTCCTCGCGGAAGACACCACGCTCGGTCGCAAGGTCGCGATCAAGATGTTGCCCGAGCAGACGTCGGGCAGCGACGTGGCCCGGCGCCGGCTGATCAACGAGGCGAAAGCCGCTGCCGCGCTCGACCACGCCAACATCTGCGCCATCCACGAGGTGGGCGAGGAAGACGACTGCGTCTTCATTGTCATGCAGTACGTCGAGGGCGAGAGCCTGACCGAGCGGATCGCGCAGCACGCCCTCACGCCAGCCGAGGTGGTGGACATCGGCATCCAGGCGGCGCTGGCGCTGGAGACGGCGCATGCCGCGGGCGTCATTCACCGCGACATCAAGCCGCAGACCATCATTCTCACACCGCGCGGCCAACTGAAAATCCTGGACTTCGGACTCGCGAAGCGGGCCCCTGTCGATTCCGCCGTGACCCTGACGAGCGAGGGACTGACGGGGGCTGGGAACCTCGCGGGCACGCCGGCCTACATGTCCCCGGAGCAGTTGCGTGGCATGGGGAGCGACGCGCGCTCCGACATCTACGCGCTCGGGGTCACGCTCTACGAATGTGCGACGGGCCGATCCGCCTTCGGCGGCGGCACGCTGGTGGAAGTGGCGATGCGCGTGATGAGCCTCACGCCACCTCCACCCTCGGCGATCGACCCGGCGATGCCTCCGGCGCTCGACGCGGTCATCGCGCGAGCGATGGCCAGGGACGCCACGGCGCGCCACGGATCGGCCCGCGCACTCTGCGACGACCTGCGCGCCCTCGCGCCCTCGCTCGATGGCTCGACGTCCCGACCAACGCCCCCGGCGCCGTTGGCGCCGCGCGCGCGCGGCAGATCCCTCCGACACGCGATGCTGGCCCTGTGCGCTCTTGCCGTGCTGGGCGGCGCTGCCTGGTTCGTGTCGGGCCTGATGTCACGCGGGCGGCACGTGCCTGCTCCGGAGGCCGTCGCGTGGTTGGACCGCGGCACGGACGCGATTCGTGAAGGCGCGTACTTTCAGGCGAGCAAGGCGCTGGATCGGGCGATCGCGATCGACGGCGACTTCCCGCTGGCACGCGCACGGCGGGCGGAAGCGTATGCGGAGATGGAACTGGCCGACAGGGCGCGCGAAGAACTGCTGCAGGCGATGACGCGCCTCCCGGATCGGTCGGCGCTGACGGCGGCCGAGTCCACCTATGTCGACGCCGTCGCGGCGACGCTCGGGCGCGACTTCAAGACGGCGGTGGAGAAGTACACGTCGATCGCGGATGCCGCCGGTGATGCGGACAAGGCCGCCGCCTACGTCGATCTCGGTCGCGCCCATGAGAAGAACGAGGATCCCGGCCGGGCCATCGACGCGTACGTGCGAGCCACGCGGCTCGATCCGCAGGCGGCTGCCGGCTTCTTGCGCGCAGGCATCCTGCACGGTCGTCGGCAGCAGTTGGCGGAGGCCGCCGAGGCCTTCTCGAAGGCGGAGGACGTCTATCGGGCGATGTCGAACCAGGAAGGCCTGGCTGAAGTGCACTATCAGCGTGGTGCGTTGTCTGCCCGGATCAGGCGACTGCCAGACGCGCAGGCGCAGTTGGAACACTCGCTCGCGCTGTCACGCGCCTCGTCGAACGACTATCAGGCGATCAGGACGTCGCTGCAGCTCAGTAACGTGTACTACGCCATCGGCGACAGCAGGCGAGCCGAGGCGATCGCTGCCGACGCAGTGAAGGCGGCGCAGACCATCAACAGCAGGACACTCGCCACCAACGGGCTGATCGATCTCGGGTACACGCTGCTGGCACGAGGCGAGTTCGCACGCACGCGCACGTATCTGGAACAGGCACTCGATCTGGCGCGATACGAACAGTCGCCTCGCCTCGAAGCGCGGGCTCATCTCGCGCTCGGCAGCCTGAGCACGCAGGAAGGCCACGTCGATGACGCGGTATACCACCTCGAGACGGCGCGGACGTTCTTCCAGCCGGCGGGATATCGCGCCGAGACGTCCAATGCCCTGATCCTGCTCGGGCGGGCCCATGCCGACAAGGGCGACTACGCGGTCGCGATGAAGGCGTTCACCGAGCAGCTCGCGCTGGCTACGCAGTCCGGCGACCCTGCGCGGCTGGCGGCGGCGCATTCCAGCATCGGCGTCCTGCTCGGCGACAACCAGGAGCAGTATGCCGAGGCGCTCCCGCATTTCACGGAGAGTCATCGCATCAACACGTTGCTCGGGGCGCGTGTCGGCATGGGATGGGACCAGGTCAATCGTGCCTCGTCGTTGTTGGCGCTGGGGCGGTATGACGAAGCGAGGGTCGCGCTCGATGACGCGCACGCCATTGCCGCCGGGCCTGACTCACGGTTCAAGTCGCAGCTTGCATGGGTGGACGTGATCCGCGCGCAGATGGCCCTCAGCCTTGGCGACCGCGCACAGGCGCGGGCACGAGCCAGGACGGCCCTCACGCTGGCGGAACCCGACTACAAGGACGCGGCGCTCCAGGCCAGGGCAACGCTCGCGCTCGCCGAGACCCGCTCCGGCGCATCGAAGCCAGCCGTCGCGCTGATGGAGGATGCGGTGAGAGAGGCGAGGGCGTTGAAGCTGCCTCGACTGCTCTCCACGACGCTGCTCGCGTCGGCGGATGTCCGACTGGCCGCCGGTGACGCCACGGGCGCGCTCGCCGACGCGCAGGCCGCGCAGCGCCTCTTCGCTGCCGGGTCGCAACTCGAGTCCGCGTGGCGCGCGTGGCTCGTGGCGGCGCGTGCCGCGCGGCTGGCGGGCGACGGCGCGCTCGCCGATGACTGCGCGACGCGTGCCGAGGCGAGTCGCGCGGCGCTCGAGACGCGCTGGGGCGACGACAACTACCGCGGGTACGCGCAGCGGCCAGACATCGACGGTCTATTGAAGCAGCTCGCGCAGGTGCGCGGGTCGACGAGGGCGGACAACGCACACAAGGAGACGGCACATGGCATCGAGTAAACAAGGGGATCCGGGGGGCGGTCAGGGCGGCGGTGGCAGGAAGGCGCCCGCGAAGAAGGTGGCGAAGAAGGCAGTGAAGAAGGCGGCGAAGAAGCGGTAGAGAGACATGCCTGACGTCGAACTCGGCAAGCGGCGCGACCTGCTGGACATCGCCCGTGCAGGGAGCGGCCGCGGGACGAGGCGCGACCTCCACACCTTCCTCGAGGCGTCCGAGCGAGATGCCGGACTCTCGAGGGAGGAGCGGCTGCGCATCGTCGAGCAGGCGCTGGTGCTGATGGAGATGAACTACGTCCATCTCCCGATGAAGCGCGCCATTCACGCCATCGATCCCATCCGGCAGCTCGAGCTGCTCCGGTTCCAGCTCGCCGAGTGGAACAACGTGCTCGAACGCACGATCGACTTCCATCGCCGCATGCTGTCTATCTTCGGATCGACGCGCGACCTGCACACGCTCTATCTGCTCCCGAAACCCTTCAGGGACTGCACCGCGTATCTGCCGTTCCTGGTCGAGCAGTGTTTCGAACGCACGCGCGAACGCTTCGTCGTGACGCGGACCATGTTGCGCGACGAGGATGCGTTGTGCCGGACCGACGATGGGCGCGAGGTCCGGTTCGAGCCGGGTGTCGACGTGCTCGCGTGGAACGGCGTCCCGATCGCACGCGCCATCCAGATCAACGGCGAGTCGCAGGCGGGGAGCAACCCCGACGCCCGGTTCGCTCGCGGACTCGACAACCTCACCATCCGTCCGCTCAACAGCTCCCTGCCGCCAGACGAGATGTGGGTGGACGTCGTGTTCCGCGCGAGGAATGGCGCGATCGCGAGCCATCGCGCGTGCTGGCTGGTACACACGACCCGTGCCGGCCGCGCGTCGTCCACGGACGCCGGCAAGAAGAGGGCTGCGGTGGACGTCAAGCGGACACGCATCATCGAAATCAAGCGCGACCTGTATCGGCACGACGATTCCGCCGCGCTCGGTTCGATGAAGGACGTCCTGTACGCGAAGAAGAAGACGGTGCTGGGCCGGACGTTCGGGTACGTCCGCATCTTCAGCTTCGACGTGCCGGATGCGTGGCGTTTCCGCCGGGCCTTCGCCAGGCTGATCACGAAGGAGGATTTTCCGCAGGACGGACTCGTACTCGACGTGCGCGGCAATCCCGGCGGCAACATCCGCGCGGCCGAGTCGCTGCTGCAACTGATGACGCCCGGGACCATCGAACCGGAAGCCTTCGAGTTCCTCAACACGCCGCTGAACTTCCAGATCTGCAAGTCCGCGCCCGATGACTGGGACCTGAAGCGATGGGTGCCGTCGATCGGCGGCGCCGTGCTGACGGGCGCCACCTATTCGGCAGGGTTCCCGCTCACGCTCGACGACATGTGCAATGGCATCGGGCAGGTCTACTACGGTCCTGTCGTGCTGATCACGGACGCCTTGTCGTACAGCGCGACGGACATCTTCGCCGCGGGCTTTCAGGACAATGGGATTGGTCCGGTGCTCGGCACGAGCGGCAACACCGGCGCGGGCGGGGCCAACTTCTGGTCGCTGGACGATCTGCTGCGAGCGCAGAAGGGCGATCCGGCGTCGCCCTTCAGGAAGCTGCCGAAGGGGGCCGAGCTGATCGTGGCGATGCGCCGAAGTGTTCGCGTCGGGAAGCGAGTGGGCTCGCCGCTGGAGGAGTTCGGCGTCGTGCCGGACGTGATGCACTTCATGACGAGGCGCGATCTCCTGAGCGACAACGTCGATCTCCTGTCGCGCGCCGCACGGCTCATCAAGCAGCGGCCGTCATATCAGCTGTCCCTGAAGCCCGATGGCGTCGGCAGGATGGTGGTCAGTGCCGCATCGAAGGTGCCGGCGTCGCAGTCGAGCCGCGCGATCGCCCGCGTGGATCTCTACGTGGACCAACGGCCCGTCCGTTCGATCGATGCCAGGGATGGAGCGGTGTCTGGCGTCGAGGTCGCACTCGGTGCGACCGGCAGGGCGCGCAGCGTCATCCACGCGCAGGCCCGTGACCGCGCCGGACGCCTCGTCGCGTCGTGCCGCACGGGCGTCGAACGTCGCCGGACCGCTGACGGCTGATGCCACTGGACTGCAATGGTGAGAGGCAAACGGATGGAGACAGATCGGCGATCGGTCCTGCGTGCGGCGGGTGGTGTGGTGGCTCTTGGCGCGGGAGTCGTGCGGAGCGCGGCGGCGGCTCAGGCGCCGGCGTCGCCCGTGTCGTTTCCCGGCATCGCCAATCCACTGGACGGCGGTGTCGAGGTCATCGCGGCGGGGTACATCTGGACGGAGGGTCCCGTATGGGTGGGCGGCGAGGAGGGGTACCTGCTCTTCTCCGACGTGCCCGGCAACGCGATCCACGCGTGGGATGGCAAGCGGACCAATGCGTTCCTGGCGCCGTCCGGGTACCGAGGCTTTCCGATCCCTGCGTCGATTCGCGAGGCAGGATCGAATGGCCTGGCGTTCGGTCGTGGTGGACTGCTGATCGCCGACAGCGGCCTGCGCGCGCTGGCGCGAGTGGATCTCGCCACGCGTCAGAAGGACGTGTTCGCAGAGTCTTACCAGGGGAAGCGCTTCAACAGTCCGAACGATCTCGTCGTCGCCCGCAACGGCGACGTGTACTTCACCGATCCGCCCTACGGTCTGACGGGCGTGCAGACGTCACCGCTTCGGGAGTTGACCTACACCGGCGTCGTCCGTGTGACGCCTGACGATCGGGTGCAGCTGATTGCCGACAATCTCTTCCCGAACGGCATCGCGTTGTCGCCTGACAACCGCGTGCTCTACGCCACGGACCGTTCGGGGTGGGTAGCCATCGATCTCGATGCGTCAGGTCTGCCGACCGGACAACGGCAGTTCGTCGCCAGTGCGCAGGTCGGCGGCACCGGCGGCGACGGCATGAAGGCCGACTCGGCCGGCAACATCTGGGCGAGCGGTCGTGGGGGCATCTACGTCTTCTCGCCGAAAGGCGAACACATCGGCTTTGCCCCTATCGCGGGACGCGTCTCGAACTGCGCGTTCGGGCCGGGCCGGACCATCTACGTCACCAACGACACGCAGGTCGTGCGCGGCCGCATTCGTACAGATTTTCCGGGAGGGATGCCGATCCAGTACTGATCGCTGCGCCCGAGAGCACTACGCGGGCCATCGAATTGAGCGATATCCTCTCAGCGCATGGCCATCCCGATGAGACGCCGGTTCGCTGCCGCGGCCATTCCGTTCGTCCTGCTGCTCGGTGTGCAGGCGCAGGAGGCGCCGCGGGTGTCGGAGCAGGCGCGCCGGCTGCACCATGACGCGTTCGTCTTCGACGGCCACGTGCACATGATCAACCGCCAGTTGTACGGAGGCGGAAGCATCGGCGATCGCTTTCCCGACGGACAGGTGGATCTGCCGCGCATGAAGGAAGGCGGCGTCGACGCCTTCTTCATGACGCTGTTCGTGCTGGAGCAGTACTACCCCGCACGATACGAGACCAAGCAGACGCTCCGCCTGATGAACATGGCGCTCGACCAGCTCGAGCGGCACCGCGACGTGGTGGAGCTCGCCCGAGACGCGTCCGATATCGAGCGGATCAATCGCGCCGGGAAGATGGCCGCCGTGCTCGACCTGGAAGGCAGCTTCGATCTCGACGGCGACCTCGACGTGCTGCGGGCGCTGCATCGACTGGGGCTCCGCGTCGTGCAGCTTCCCGCGCACAACTGGACGAACGCGTACGCCGACTCCTGCTGCGCGCCGGCGCGCTGGCACGGCCTCACCGACCACGGCAGGGCCGTCGTGCGCGAGTTGAACAGGCTCGGTATGGTCATCAACGTTTCGCACGCGTCTGACGAGACGCTGGAACAGGCGCTGGAGGTGAGTACGGATCCGATCGTCGCGACTCACCACGGACTGCGCAGCCTGAACGACATCCCGCGCAACATGCCCGACCACCTGCTGAAGAAGCTCGCGGCGAAGGGCGGCGTGATCGGATTCCACATCGGCAACGCGTTCCACTATCGTGCGCACTTCGACTGGCTGACCAAGCAGGCCGGCAAGACGTTCTGGGACACGTCGGAGGTCGGCGACGAGAAGGCGCCGCTGTCCATCTACGAGATCGACAGGAGGGTCGCTCCGCAGTTTCCGATGGTCGGTCCAGTTGCACCTGACGATGTGCTGATGTCGGTTGACGAGTGGGTGGGCGTCGTCGATCGTGCGATTCAGGTGGTCGGTGAGGATCACGTCGCGCTGGGCAGCGACTTCGACGGCGGCCCGACGCCTCCGCGCCACATGCGCGACGTCCGCGACCTGGCGATGGTCACCGATGCGATGCTGCGCCGCGGGTACTCGAAGGCGCGCATCGAGAAGTTCCTGGGCGGCAATCTGATGCGCGTGTTCCGGCAGGTGACGAGCGGACCGAAGGGAAGGGCGGCGCCATGACATCGAGCAACCGTGGGCTTACCCGACGTGAGGTGCTGGAAGTTGCTGGTATGGCTGGCTTGGCGACCCTGACAGGCACCGCCTCCGGTGCTGGTGCGCAGACGACGCAGAAACGGCCGCGCATCGCGTGTCTCGTGAGCTACTGGGGCGCGACGCGCTCGCATGCCGACTGGATCGTCACCAAGCTGCTCGACGGCTACTGGTGGCAGGGCGCCCACATGCCGTCGCGCGTGGATGTCGTATCCGTCTACATCCATCAGCACGCGACGAGCGGGCTGGGTCAGAAGGTCTGCCAGTCGAAGGGGATCCCCATCTTCGACACTGTCGCCGGGGCCGTCACGCTCGGCGGCAAGGAGCTCGCCGTCGACGGTGTCGTCATCGTCGGTGAACACGGGGAGTACCCCACCTCGCTCAAGGGGCAGTGGCTCCTGCCGCGCTGGTGGATCTACCAGCAGGTGATGCGCGTGTTCGAGCAGAGCAGGCGTTCGGTGCCCGTCTTCAACGACAAGCACCTGTCGTGGAGCTGGGACGAAGCGAAGTGGATGTTCGACAAGTCGCGAGAGCTGAACTTCGCGCTGACTGGTGGGTCCTCCATTCCCATCTACTTCCGCAAGCCCGAAGTCGAGCTCGAGATCGATACGCCGATCCGGACGTCGGTGGTCGTGGGAGGCGCGTCAGATGAAGGCGCGCTGTTCCATTGCGTCGACGTGCTCCAGGCCTTCGTCGAACGCCGCAAGGGCGGCGAGACGGGCGTCAGATCGGTGCAGTGCATCCGCGGGCCGGAGACATGGGCGTGGACCGAGCGCAATCCGTGGGCCGGCACCCTGCTCGAATCCGTAAGGAAAAGCTTCGATCTGAAACCGGGACAGTTCCAACAGATCGCCGCGCCGAACGTCTGCGTCGTGGAGTATCGCGACGGCACCACGGCGGCTGTCTATTCCGGCCGTGGTGTCGGCTGGACATACGCGGGCGACATCGCCGGGCAGCAGGCTCCGACCATCATCTCGATGCTCGGATGGCCTGGCCCGTTCTCGCAGTACCACGCCTCGAACGCCCAGCCGCACTGGATCACGGAGACGATGGTGACAGGGCGGGAGCCGTTCAATGCGGAGCGACTGCTGCTGTCGACCGGCATCGTGGCCGCCAACATGGACTCCAACTGGGAGAACGGCCGTTACTCCGCGTCAGGCCGCCGCATCGAGACGCCGTTCCTGGACATGACGTACCGCTCGACGCGGGGACCGCAGTTCAGCACGGGTGAGCGGCCGCCGAACGTGTCCTACCTTCGAGGATTCGACAGCTAGAAACCGATTCACTTCTCGAGGCGCGCCAGCAGGTCGTCGGTCGCGACCGAGTCTCCCGTCTTCACGAGAATCTCCGTCACCGTCGCATCGGTGCTCGCCGAGATCGTCGTCAGCATCTTCATCGCTTCGAGGGTGATGAGCGGATCGCCGGCGTTCACCTTCGTCCCGACACCGACGGCGATACCGGTGATCATCCCCGGCATCGGCGCAACCGCCTGCAGCGGATCCGATGGATTGCCCTTCGGCTTGGTGACGGCGTCCCTGGGGGCCAGCGACTTGTCGACGACCTGCGACTCGCGGGGCATGCCGTTGAGCTCATAGAAGACACTGCGGCGGCCCTGCTGGTCGGCCTCGCCGATGCTGATCAACTTGATGAACAGCACCTTGCCGTGATCGATCTCGACATCGATCTCCTCGCCCACAGACAGCCCGTAGAAGAACGCCGTTGTCGGCAGGCCCGAGACCTCGCCGTACGTGGCCACGAACTGATCGAAGTCGGCGAACACCTGCGGGTACATCAGGTGGCTGTACAGGTCGTCCTCGGTGGGAGGACGTCCGAGCTTCGTGCGCAACTCGGCGCGAACATCGTCGAGATCCACCGGGCTGGCGAGTTCCCCGGGGCGCTTCGTTGTCGGCACGCGATCGCCGAGGACGACCTTCTGCACCTGGGCGGGCCAGCCGCCGTCGGGTTGACCGAGCCCACCCTGCAGCATGTCGATCACCGAGGCCGGGAAGTCGTGCGAGCCGGGCTCGAGCGTTGGCACGTCCTGCGGCCTGATGCCGCGGGTGACGAGGTACATGCACATGTCCCCGACGACCTTCGAGCTCGGCGTCACCTTGATGATGTCGCCGAACAGCTGATTGACCTCCGCGTAGGTGCGCGCGATCTCGGGCCAGCGGTGACCGAGCCCGAGGGCTGCTGCCTGCTCCTTGAGATTGGTGAACTGGCCGCCCGGCATCTCGTGGACGTAGACCTCCGCGGATCCCGCACGCGGCGCGGTGTTGAACGGGCGGTAGAAGTCGAGCACCTCTTCCCAGTAGTCCGACATCTCGTTGAGCGCGTCGAGGTCGAGACCGGGGTCGCGTTCGTGCCCGCGCAGCGCCGCGCACACGGAGTTCATGTTCGGCTGGCTCGTGGATCCCGACATCGACGCGATTGCGAGATCGACGATGTCCACGCCCGCTTCGGTGGCCGAGAGCACCGATGCGGCGTTGATCCCGGAGCTGTCGTGCGTGTGGAAGTGGATGGGCAGGCCGATCTCGTCGCGCAGGGCCTTCACGAGCTTTCTCACCGCGAACGGACGGCACAATCCAGCCATGTCCTTGATCGCGAGGATGTGCGCGCCCATCTTCTCGAGTTCGCGCGCCTTGGCCACGTAGTACGCGAGCGAGTACTTGTCGCGTGCCGGATCGTCGATGTCGCCCGTGTAGCAGATCGCCGCTTCGCAGACCGCGAGGGGCTGGTTGCGCACGGCCTCCATCGCCACCGTCATGTTCGGCAGGTAGTTGAGCGAGTCGAAGATGCGGAAGATGTCCATGCCCGACTCGGCCGCGTGCTTCACGAACCCGGCGACCACCGCATCGGGATAGTTCGAATAGCCGACGGCGTTCGAGCCGCGGAACAGCATCTGGAAGCAGATGTTGGGTACCTTCGCGCGCAGTTCGCGCAGCCGATCCCAGGGCGATTCACGCAGGAACCGCATCGCCGAGTCGAACGTCGCGCCGCCCCACATCTCGAGACTGAAGATCTTCGGCGTGCGATGCGCCACCACGTCGGCGACGTTGAGCATGTCGATCGATCGCATGCGCGTGGCGATCAACGACTGGTGCGCGTCGCGCATCGTCGTGTCGGTGATGAGGAGCGGACGCTGGTCGCGAATCCAGTCGGCGAACTTCCCCGGCCCGAGCTCACGAAGCCGATCCCGTGAACCCTGCGCGATGCCGGCCTTCAGATCGAAGGCGGGGACGCGCGCGGCGGGAAGCGCCTCGGGCGGACGATAGCCCTTCACCGTCGGGCTGCCGTTGACCGTGACGTCACTGAGGTACGCGAGCACCTTCGTGGCGCGGTCGCGGCGCGGCTGGAACTTGAAGAGATTCGGGTTGGTGTCGATGAGCCCCGTCGTCGCCTGGCCCGAGCGGAACGTGCCGTCGAGGATGACGTTCTCGAGGAAGGGGATGTTGGTCTTGACGCCGCGGATGCGGAACTCGCGCAGCGCGCGGTGCATGCGCTGCAGGGCGATGTCGAAGCGCGGACCGGAGGCCGTCAGCTTCACGAGCATCGAGTCGTAGTAGGGCGTCACGACAGACCCGGCATCGCCGGTGGCTGCGTCGAGGCGGATGCCGAGGCCAGCGGCCGATCGGTAGTTGATGATCTTGCCGTAGTCGGGCGCGAAGCCGTTGGCCGGATCCTCCGTCGTGATGCGCGCCTGGACGGCATACCCGTTGCGCTGGATGTGCTCCTGCTGCGGGATGTCGATCTCGTGGCTGAAGAGCGAGTGTCCCTGCGCGACGAGAATCTGCGAGCGCACGAGATCGACACCCGTGATGACCTCGGTCACCGTGTGCTCGACCTGGATGCGGGGATTCATCTCGATGAAGAACCACTCCCGCGCGTCGACGTCGTAGAGGAACTCGACGGTGCCAGCGTTGTTGTAGCCGATGGCCTTCGCGAGGCGCACCGCCGCGTCGCACAGTTCGCGCCGCACCGACTCGTCGAGGCCGACCGCGGGCGCCACCTCCACCACCTTCTGGTGACGCCGCTGCACCGAGCAGTCGCGTTCGTGCAGGTGAACGAGGTTGCCATGCGTGTCGCCGAGCACCTGCACCTCGATGTGCCTGGCTCGCGCGATGAAGCGTTCGAGAAAGACGGCGGGATTGCCGAAGGCGTTGGCGGCTTCGGTCTGGGCCTGGTCCAGGAGCGCGTCGAGATCGGCTTCCTTGTGGACGACCCGCATGCCGCGCCCGCCGCCGCCGAACGCGGCCTTGATGATGAGCGGGAAGCCGATCTGCCTGGCGATTCTCGCGGCGGCAGCACGGTCGGTCACCGGTTCTTCGGTACCCGGCAGCGTCGGGACGTCGACGCGCGCGGCCAGGGCGCGGGCCGAGACCTTGTCGCCCATGACGTCGAGCATCTCGGGGTCCGGGCCGACGAACCTGAGCCCCGCCTCACGGCAGGCGCGCGCGAATGCCGCGTTCTCCGAGAGGAACCCGTACCCGGGGTGGACGAGGGTGACGCCCTTTTCCTTCGCGAGGTGGATGATGCCCTCGATGTCGAGGTAGGCGCCGACAGGCCCCTTCTCCTTGCGAAGCCGGTAGGCCTCATCGGCCTTGAAGCGATGGCGCGAGAAGCGATCCTCGTCGGCGTAGATCGCGACGGTGCGGAGACCCAGTTCGGTCGCGGCGCGGAAGATCCGGATGGCAATCTCACCCCGGTTCGCAGCCAGCAGTTTCTCTGTCGGTACGGGCATCGTGTCTCGGTCTGGGCATGGCGCGGCTCGATTCGCGTCGGAACGGGTCCGGAGAGAGCCTGCCGTCGGTGTCTCTGGCGAAGAACCCGGCTGAATGCACCGGAGGGTGGACCGCTACGCGCGGGTGTTCAGGGCCGGCAGCGATTGTACTTGGTTGCGTCGTTCATCGCGGGGCGGTGTCGAGGGGCGGGTAAAGCCATGAATGCGTCAGGCCCGCGTGCCGCGCGCCGTATCGTGCCGGTACGTCCTGGGTCCAGTTGCTCGGGATCGAAGCCGTACCACCAGACGGGCACGCCGGCGGGAGACCCGATGATCGGATCGATGTGGTGCACGAACGGACCAGACATGGGCCGACGTCCTCCTTTGCGAGACGTGCCTCACGACACGGACGATGACGGGGTGAGCCGAGGCTGCGGGGCAGTCTACGGGATCGTCACTTCGCGGTTTCGTCGATCCGGAGCTCTGTTCGAACCAGAAAACTATGAAACAACGCGTTGTTTGATTGCGATATCTATCTAAACAACGCGTTGTTTGCTACGATCCATCTCGTGGAGCGTCTTCTCGATAGCCAGCTCGACACGTGGCTGACCCGGCCAGACCGCAAGCCGCTGATCCTCAGAGGCGCCAGGCAGGTCGGCAAGACGTGGCTTGTCCGGGAACTGGCTCGTCGATCTGGGCGCGAACTGGTCGAGATCAACTTCGAGCGTGACCCGCGGCTGGCTCGTCACTTCGCGTCGAACGACCCGCGCGAGATCCTGAACGAGCTCATGCTGGCGCTGGCGCGCGACATCACGCCGGATCGCAGCCTCCTCTTCCTCGACGAAATCCAGGCGGCCGAATCGCTGCTGGGCAAACTCCGATGGTTCGCGGAAGAGCTCCCGGAACTGCCCGTCGTGGCCGCCGGGTCACTGCTCGATCTCTCGCTCGGCGAACACGAGTACAGCGTTCCTGTCGGTCGCGTGTCCTATCTGTACATCGAGCCGATGGGATTCCAGGAGTTCCTGACGGCGCACGGTCAGACGCGCGTGCTCGAAGTGCTGAGCGAGTGGTCGCCGGACATCGCGCTGTCACCGGCCAGCCACGAACAGGCGACCGCCTGGTTCCATCGCTACACCATGGTCGGTGGGATGCCGGCAGTCGTGGCCGCCGATGTGGCTGGCGCGACCCCCGAGGATGTGAGACGCCGACAGCGTGAGCTCATCGCCGCCTATCGAGACGACTTCGCGAAGTATGCGCGCCGGCTCGATCGCGTGGTGCTCGACGGGATGTTGCTCGGCGTGGCGGCATCTCTCGGACGCAAGTTCGTGTACGCCCATGCCGTGACCGACATCAAACAGCAGCAGGCCCGACGCGCACTCGAGCTCCTCGCAGCGGCGCGCGTGTGCCATCTCGTTCGCCATACCGCTGCCAACGGCCTCCCGCTTGGCGGGCAGGTCAAGGACACGTTCCGCAAGGTGATCCTGCTGGATGTCGGCCTGCTGCACGCGCTCGTGGGCACGCCGGCCGGACCGACGTTTCCGCAGCCCGAACAGGTCGCGCCTGGCGTGCGCGGGCAGGTCGCCGAGCAGGTGGCTGGTCAGACGTTGCGCCTGCTGTCTGCTGCCAGTGGTTCCAGCCCCGAACTGTACTACTGGCAGCGAGATGGAGGACGTCCGGGGGAGATCGACTATCTCGTCGAACTCGACGCGCGTGTCGTGCCCGTCGAGCTCAAGTCCGGTGCGTCAGGGGCGATGAAGAGCCTGCACCAGTTCATGCACGACAAGGGACTCGATCTCGCCGTGCGGCTCGACGCGAACCCGCCATCGGTGCAACGCGCAGCCGTACGCACGACGCAGGGCGACGATGTGCGGTACACGCTCGTCAACCTGCCCCACTACCTGGCCTTCCGGACGCTCGAAGCCGTCGTCAGCGTTCGCGACGCGTCGTGAGCGTAACATCAGTGCGTTCATCCAGGTCGAGCACGTCTGGGCGCTCCAGGCAGCGTATGCCTTCGGCCGGGGCGACATTCGACCAGAAGCCGCAGAAGGAAGCTGGGGCGCGCGCGACTTCATCGTCGGCGACCCAGACGGCAATGCGATCGCCTTTGTCGGCCCGGCGACCTGAGCACGAACCAGTACAATTGCCTGATGGACCTGCGCCAGTTGCAGTGGCACTGGGACACCTTCGGCAGGCAGGATCCCTTCTGGGCCATCCTGACCGACCCGGCCCGTCGCGGCAACCGGTGGTCGCCAGAGGAGTTCTTCGAGACTGGCAGGGTGGAGATTGCCGAACTCCTGGACCGCGCCCCGCAACTCGGCGTGCCGTGCGAGTGGCGGCGCGCGATGGACTTCGGCTGCGGCGCGGGACGCCTGACCCAGGCGCTCGCAGATCGCTTCGACACCGTCCTTGGCGTCGACCTCGCGCCGGCAATGATCGCGCTCGCGCGGACGCACAACCGTCATGGCGACCGCTGCACGTACGAAGTCAACGACGAGCCGAATCTGTCGCGCTGGTCAGACGATACGTTCGACCTGATTCAAACGAGCCGAACCCTTCAGCATATCGATCCCCGCTACTCGACGGAGTACGTGCGCGAGTTCGTGCGCTTGCTGGCACCGGGCGGCTACCTGTCGTTCGACCTGCCCAGTGCATCCGGCAACGACGCCGCGCTTGCCGACGGTAGCGTGCCCCCATCCGCGATGCGGGCGAGGATCGACATCACGCCGTCCGGCCCGGTCGACGCGCGGCCTGGCCAGGCGATGCGGTTCACGGTGACTGTCGCCAACGTCAGCGACGCCACCTGGCAGGATGGTGCTGGCCGTGTCCTGAACGTCGGCAACCACTGGCTCGACGAGAGGGGTGCGATCGTCCAGCAGGACGACGTGCGGGTGAAGTTACCGACGCCTCTCCTGCCTGGCGCCCGAACAGCCGTGGACGTCGTGGTCACCGCGCCAGACGCCCCAGGCCGGCATCACCTCCAGTTCGACGTCGTCCAGGAGGGCGTCGCGTGGTTCGCGTCGTGCGGGTCCGAACCGGCCGACGTCGCGGTCCGTGTCAGCACAACCCCGTGGGCAGGACCGAGTGCTGCTGACACGACGTCACCAGTGCCCGATTCGGCCCCGCCTGCAGCAGCGGACGGCGAACTCGAGCCCGTGATGGAGATGCACGCCGTCGCTCGAGAGCAGGTCGAAGCGATCCTGCGCGACTGCGGCGCCCGCCTGCTCGATGTTCGCCGTGTCCACCACTGCGGCCCCCTCTGGCTCGCGTTCCGTTACGACGTGACGAAGTAGGCATCACGTCCGCCCCGGGCACGCGCACCGTCGCCAGTTGTCCGCGCGCCCGGGGTGGGCCTATCGTGGCGGCTGAAGTGTGAAGGACGGGTGGTTGCGGCAGGTCTGCGACACGCGCCGCGCGAGGTCGGCAAGCCGTTCGTGGAGGAATACCGCGAGTCGATCGAGGTCGGCGAGGGCGCCTGCACCGCCGTGTAGGTGAACAGGTTTCCGGAGTGCCCGGTAGCAGCGCCGCGACATGTTCCTTCAGGTCGGTCGCTCTCTGCGTCGCGCCGATGTCGACGGTGCGGTCGGACAGCCCGGACGTCTGGTTGAGCAGAGGTGCTGTGACGCGTCCTCGTCGATCCAGAGAATCAGGCGGAGAACCGCCGCTCAGACTCCCGGCGCTGGCGCGATTCGCACCACGCGCGTGGAGACATTGTGGCGACGGAACTCGCGGATCCCGTCATGGAGTGAGCCAGTCGAGTTTGTCTCCAGGTTGTTGAACGGGGTGGATTTGTGGTGGTGAGCCGGATTCTCGCGAGTTGGAACCAGCTCGACGGGTGGCTGCGGCAGGTGGACAACCTTCGACGGGTGGCGTGAGGGCGCGAAGATGTGCGCAAGCGCGACCTCGGATGGTATATTCGTTTGATATATATCGCCTGGGAGGCGCGATGGAGACGGCAAAGGTGTTCTGGTCGGGGCGATCGCAAGCGGTCAGATTGCCGCGCGCCTTCCGCGTCGATGGCCGGGAGGTCCGCATACGCCGGCGTGGTCGGGCGATTGTGCTGGAACCGGTACCCGACTCGTGGGAGTGGCTTGACACCCTGACGGGCGACCTGGATGACGACTTCGTCGCGGCCGTGCGCGAGCAGCCCGAGCCGATGGAGCGACGCCAACTGCGCAAGGTGTTCCGCTGATGCGGTACCTGCTCGATGCGAACGCCGTCATAGCCCTGCTCAACGACTCGACCTCACCGATCGCGCGACGGATACGACGGTACGTGCCGAGGGACTTCGGCGTGCCCGCAGTGGTGATCCACGAGCTGTACTACGGCGCGTTCAAGAGCCAGCGCGTCGAGAAGAACGTTGCGCGAGTGGACGGACTCCAGTTCCCCGTGCTGGAATTCGATCAGGAGGACGCCCGGCACGCGGGAGAGATCCGTGCTCAGCTTGCAGCAAAGGGGACGCCGATTGGTCCCTATGACGTACTGATCGCGGGGCAGGCCAAGGCTCGCGAATTGACCCTCGTCACGAACAACACGACGGAGTTCACGCGCGTGTCGGGACTGAAAGTCGAAGACTGGGCCGGCACGACGTCATCGACGGCACGCTCGCCCAGGGGATCGAAGTCCCGCACGAAATCCAGCCCGCAGTGACATCCCGTCCCGCGCTGGTTGTTTTGAGTGGTTGTGCCTCCGGGCATCGAGAGGCCCATGTCGACCTAGGGGGGCGATTCCCGTTTGCGGTCAGCCCTGGTGCCTTCCGCAAGTCGTTGTGAAATTGAGGGAGAGTTGTGGTGAGCCGCATTTGCGCGAGTTGGAACCGGCTGGACGGGTGGTTGCGGCAGGTGGAGGCGTTGAGAAGGGTCGCATAGTAGCCGAGTGACGACAGAAAAACGTGCTATATTTCTGTCAACACTATGGGCAAGCAGGCCGCTTCCGTGGACTCGCAGGTGCTGGCGAGGATTCACCGGCAGGGGCCGGGGACCGTCTTCACTCCCGCCGACTTCGCCGATCTCGGTCCGCGCAACGCCGTGGATCTGGCCCTGAGCCGGAACGCGCGCGCGGGCGCCATCCGCAAGCTCGCTCGCGGCGTCTACGACCTGCCACGCCGTGACAAGCGCCTCGGCGACCTGTCGCCCTCTCCGGACGATATTGCGTCGGCCCTAGCCGGGCGTGACGCCGCACGGCTCCAGGCGAGCGGAGCACACGCCGCCAATCTGCTCGGCCTGTCGGACCAGGTGCCCGTGCGGCTCACGTTCCTGACCGATGGCCGGTCACGCCGGGTACAGCTCGGCCGACAGCAGATCATCCTGAAGCACACCACGCCGCGCCAGATGGCGACGGCCGGGCGCATCAGCGGCACCGTCATTCAGGCGCTGCGCTGGCTCGGCCAGGACCACGTCGACGACCGAGTGGTGGCGAAACTTCGGCGCCGGTTGTCCGGCGCCGACAAGCGGCAGCTTCAGCAGGATCTCCGGTACGCGCCGACGTGGGTGGCCGATGTCATGCGTACGATCGCGGCCCCGTCGGTGCAGTGATGGACGCCTTCCTGACGCAGCCCGTCGAACGCCAGCGCGTGCTCTTCGAAGAGGCCGCCCGGCGCCTCGGGCTCAGTGCCGGCAGCGTGGAGAAGGACATGTGGGTGTGTTGGACACTCCGAGCGCTGTTTCAGCTGCCATCGTCCGGCCCGCATCTGACGTTCAAGGGCGGCACGTCGCTCTCGAAGGGCTGGAAGCTGATCGAGCGCTTCTCCGAGGACATCGACGTCGTCATCGATCGCGAGTTCCTCGGATTCGGCGGTGCCGATGCTCCCGAAGATGCTCCCAGCAACAAGCAGCGGGTGAAACGCCTCGAAGCACTCATGCTCGCGGCGCAGCACCACATCCGCGACATGCTCGGCCCGTCGCTTGAGCAGGAGATCCGGCGCCTGCTGCCGTCAACGGACCTCTGGAAGCTCGAATCCGATGCCGACGATCCTGACGGCCAGACGCTGCTGTTCCACTACCCGCCGGCCACGGGAGCCACCGCATACGTCCGGCCGGTCGTGAAAATCGAGCTTGGCGCCCGGTCCGACACCGAGCCGTCCGCCGTGCCGGAGATCACGCCGTACGTAGCTGACGTCTTCCCCGACGAGGTCCAAGACTCGCGGTTCAGCGTGCGCGCCGTCGCGCCTGAGCGGACATTCTGGGAGAAGGCTGCACTGCTCCACGAGGAGACGTATCGCGAGGGCGGTGCCGCGCCGAAGGCCCGCCTCGCGCGGCACTACTACGACCTCTGGTGCCTGATCACGCGCGGCGCTGCCGAACGCGCAGCCCGCGACACCAACCTGTTCGCCCGCGTGGCGGCCCACCGCGCTGTGTTCTTCCGCCGCAGTCGAGACGCACAGGCGTCCTTCAAGTCGGGTTCACTCCGGCTTGTGCCGGCCGACGACCGCCGCGCCCAGTGGCAACGCGACTACGATGCCATGCGGGAATCGATGTTCTTCGGCGAAGCGCCTGGATTCGACGAGATCATCGAGGTTGTTCGTGCGTTCGAGGCGACCTTCAACGCGTCCTCGGCCCGTGACTCCAATCACGCGTCTCCCCTCGACTCGGCGTGAAGTCGGCACCGCGCGAGCCAGCGAATCAGTCCGGGGAATGGTAAGGCACGCTGAGCCTCTTCACTTGCCATGCTCGGGCTCAGGTCAGCAAGGAACCGAGTCTGCTCCACGAAGCGATTGGCCGTCTTCACGGGGATCAAACGTCGCTCCCGCACACGCACCGCTAGGTCCGCCAGGGACGACGGCGAAACGTCGGTCATCGTGACACCCTGTAAGGCAATCGGCGACGACCTCAGCCCCTTTGGATGGCCCGACGCGCGGAGCACGGCGGCAAGGAGGCTATTGTAGCTAGCGCCGGCCCAGGTCACGAGAGTATCGCCCCGCAGCCGCCAAATCGTCGGGTCTTCACCACGCAACGCGGCCATCGCCCAGACGACCTGACGCGACAACCCGGGGCCTCTCTGAACCATCCGGACTTCCCGCTCCGCGGCTTCGTGCGCTGCGACGTGTGCGGCCGGCCTCTGACCGGGAGCTGGTCGAAGGGCCGGAATGGTCACTACGCGTACTACCACTGCCAGAAGCAGTGCCGCGCGGTCAACGTCAGCAAGGCTGTGCTCGAAGGCACGTTCGTGGACGAACTGGAACTGCTTCAGCCGACGCCCGCCTACATGCGGATGGTCAAGGACCGCATCCTCTACGTGTGGGAGCAGGAGCGCGCCGAGGCGCATGACCGGACGGCGGAGCAGGAGCGGCGGCTGAAGGCCATCCAGCAGAAGCTCGATCGGCTGGACGAGGCATTCCTGTACTCGGAGTCGATCGACGTCACTACGCCCGCCAGCGCGACAAGCTGCGCGAGGAGCTGACGCTGGCCCAGATCGACCACCACGCCGACGCCACGGACGAACTCGACGTACAGGGCATCCTGGCGTTCGCGGAACGCATCCTGCCGCGCGCGTCAGACCTCTGGGTACAGGCCTCGCTCGACTACAAGCAGCGGCTGCAACTGCTGTTCTTTCCGGAAGGTGTCGCGTACGACGGCAATCGGTTCAATCGAACCGCCGTAACCGCACCGCTTTTCAACTACTTGGAGCTCGGCGAGACTGCCGATGAAAGAGTGGTGAGCCGGGAAGGAATCGACCACGAGGCGAGGTCGAAGACCGGAGCCGAATGGCTGATGAATTCCTGGCGAAATTTCCCGAGCGTAGCGAGGGATATGAGCCGGGAAGGAATCGAACCTTCAACCCGCAGATTAAGAGTCTGCTGCTCTGCCAATTGAGCTACCGGCCCACACAGCGCCTCTCTTGAAGCAAGGCGCGACCCCGAACGATACCACAGATCCCCCATCGCGTCCCAATCACCGCATCTCGTGTCGCCGGAACGCGAAAGCGCGACAGGTGTTCACTTCTGATGCAGGTGAGCACACCCTGCACGCCACGCCGGGTGGTGAGATTCGCGGAGTGGCGCGCGCGGGCTCGTGCATTCGTGCCGTTCCGGCCGCATTTCCCGTCGCGTCGTGGGCGCGGTTCAAGGTGATGCCGGTGGCAGGAGCCTTGCAGCCGCATGGGTCGTGATGCACGTGGTCACCCGTGCGCGATCGGCGGGCGCGGGCCACCATCCAGGAGGACCAGTCACATGAACGACTCCATGCAGTGCCGCGACGGCATGCGCTCCACCAACGCGCTCCTCATCGGACTCATGACCGGCGCCGCCGTGGGCGGTGCCCTCGCGCTGCTCTTTGCGCCTCGGCAGGGCAGCGAGATCCGACACGACCTCGCGTCTGGCGCGCAGCGCGCCGGGCGACGACTGCGCGACGGCTACGACACCGTCTGCAGTACCGTGCGCGAGCGTGGACAGCAGCTCTCCGACCGCGTTCACGACTTCAAGGACGATGTGAGTGCCCATGTCGGTGATGCCGCGCGGTCGGCGGAAGAGGCGGTCGACGCCGCGGCGTCTGCCGCAACGCGTACCGCCAGGCGTGTGCGGCACGCGGTCGAAGACGCGACACGCGCGTAGACGCGCGGGACAGTGAGCCGTGAGCCGCAAGCGCTGAGTCCCGAGCCGCGAGTTTCCGATCCATACTGCGCCT
Organism: Acidobacteriota bacterium; assembly: GCA_020845575.1. NCBI lineage: Bacteria > Pseudomonadati > Acidobacteriota > Acidobacteriota bacterium. The sequence continues at coordinate 74,295 of JADLFL010000016.1, forward strand.
CGTGCGCTCAATCATCTGGCATGGGTTCGTCGCGGCGGGCGTGGCGTGCGGCATCACGGCAACTGTCTTCTCGCAATCGCCGGCCTCGTCGGGCGTCGACGACAGCGCGCGCTACAGTCCGCTCGCGGACATCGACCTCACGACCGTCGCGCGGCTCGCGCCGGCGTGGACGTACCACACCGGCGACTTCAGCGGCGGTCAGGGGCCCACGCCGAAGGGCCAGGTCCCCGGCGTCCAGACGCGTCCCATCGTGTCGCGCGGCACCGTTTACCTCACCACCCCGTCCAGCACCGTCTTCGCGCTCGACGGCGAGACGGGTGCGTTGCAATGGCGGCACGACCCGCAGGCCGGCAAGGCGAAGCGCTGCTACGACTCGCATCGCGGCGTCGCGATCTGGCCCGCCATCGGCCACGACCGCGCGACGATGCGCACGATCTTCTCGGGAACGTGTGATGGCCGGCTGATCGCGATCGATGCCGCCTCGGGCACGCTTCGTCGCAGCTTCGGCACCGGTGGTGCGATCGACCTGCGGCCAGGCGTCGACGCGCGAGCGGGCGAATCCTACTCCATGACGTCGCCGCCCGTGATCTTTCGCGATCTCGTGATCACCGGTGCGCAGGCACCTGAAGAGCGGCCGCAGGGGCCGGCCGGCGACATCCGCGCCTTCGACGTGCGCACAGGCAGGGAAGTGTGGCGCTTCCGGACCGTGCCGCGTCCGGGTGAATACGGTCACGAGACGTGGGCGCGCGATGGCTGGCAGCGCCGCACCGGCGTCAACGTGTGGTCGTCGATGGCGATCGATCACGATCGTGGCCTGTTGTTCCTGCCGCTCGGATCGGCGGCGTACGACTTCTACGGCGGCGATCGCAAGGGGCGCAACCTCTTCGCCAATTCGCTCGTCGCCCTCGACGCGACCACGGGCGTGCGCCGCTGGCATCAGCAACTCGTGCATCACGACATCTGGGACTACGACCTCCCCGCGCAGCCGATCCTCACCGACATCCCGCGCAACGGGCGCACGGTGCCCGCGGTGATCCAGCTCACGAAGATGGGACTCGTCTTCGCGTTCGAGCGTGAGACGGGACTGCCCATCTATGGCATCGAGGAACGTGCGGTACCCAAAAGCGACGTCCCCGGCGAAGAGACGTCGCCGACGCAGCCCTTCCCGATCGCTCCAGCGCCTCTCGCGCGCACCACCCCGGTCACCCGCGACGACCTCACACGCGTCACGCCCGAATCACGCGCGGAGTGCGAGCGGCTGTTCGACAGCGTGACGAGCGGCGGTCTCTACACGCCGCCAGGCCTCACACCCACGTTGCTGTTCCCCGGAACGATGGGTGGCGCAACATGGTCGGGCGGTGCGGTGGACGCGGGCGCGTCGATGCTGGTCGTGAACACGAACGACGTCGGCGCGATCGCGCACATGGTGCCACCGCCGGCCGGCAGTCCGGTGCCGTACGTGCGCGGCGGCGCGCTCGGCGCGTACGGGCGCTTCTGGGACAGCCGGAAGCTGCCGTGCCAGGCACCACCATGGGGACGATTGAACGGGATCGATCTGCGCACGGGCACGATCGCGTGGCAGGTGCCGCTCGGCAACGTGCCCTCCCTCGAAGCACAAGGCATCACGGGGACAGGCACGCCGAACCTCGGAGGCGCCATCGTCACCGGCGGCGGGCTGGCGTTCATCGGCGGGGCGATCGACAGCCGGCTGCGTGCGTTCGACGTGGCGACGGGACGCGAGGTGTGGCGCGCCGACCTTCCTGCGAGCGCGCACGGCACGCCCGTCACGTATCGCGGCGCGAGCGGACGTCAGTTCCTCGTGGTGGCGGCGGGCGGTGGTGGCAGGTTCTCGGTCGGCGCCATCTCCGACGCGGTGATCGCCTTCGCGCTGCGCTGACGCGCGCGCGCGGCGCTCGCTTCGTCGAGGCCCCGCGTCGCGCGGAACCACGGCCATCGTCCGCTGGCGAGGTTCGCCATGGCGCGATTGGGCGTGAAGAACGAGCGATACACGGCGCGCAGCGCGCGCTTGTCCGTGCTGCGTTCGAGCCGCCTGATGAGGTGCTGATCGATCGCGTCCTCGGCGACGATCATCGCGAGGCCGCCGACGGGCGTCGTCACGTAGTCGGTCCACCCCACGGTGCGCGGGTCGAGGCCCACGTTGCCGATCGACGCTTCGCTGTACGGACCGATCTCGAACTGCGTGCTGTAGACGGCGCTCCACGCGAAGGCGCGCGCACGGCTCGTCCAGTACTTCTTCGAGAGCCCGAGTTGCACGTGCTCGGCGCCGGGATCGTTGTGGATCCACACCCAGCCGGACGTGGCGCCCTGCGCGGGATGGCCGAGGTAGTTCACGAGCCAGCCGTCGCCGTCTTCCCACGTGCGCGGCAGGCGGATCGACTCGCGATAGTCCTTCAGGAACGGCCCGCCGAGTTCGCGGCGTGTCTTGGTCTGGAACGCGATGCGCACGCCGTGCTGCATCGACAGCAGGCGGAATGAATCGCCGACCGCACCCAGCACGTTGGCGCGACGGCCGTCGTGCGGCTGCGAGAACGGGTCGCGCGACGCCTGATCGTTGTCGCCGAGATCCGACAGCGCGTCGAGCAGGCTCGTCGTGTCCTGGCTGTGTGCGTCGCGCACGGCGGAGCCCGTGAGCAGGAGACACGCAGCCGCGATCACGCCGCTCCGACGGAGGCGCGACATCGCGGACCGGGACGGAGAGGTACTCGTGATTCTGAACATCGCGGTCTGAACGTGGTGCGGCACCGAGTGGCGCGCCCGGAGGGAGTCGAACCCCCGACCTGCGGCTTCGAAGGCCGACGCTCTATCCAGCTGAGCTACGGGCGCGCAGACCGTTCATCGTAGCACGTCAGTCGGCGACGACAGGTCGCGGCGCGACGAGGTGCGCGATCTGCGGGATGTCGAACTCGGTGAGCAGCCCGAACGTGAACATCTCCGGCATCTGCTGCGCGGAAATGTTGCGATCGAGCACCTCGCGCAGCGTCGGCCAGCCCTCATGCGTCCTGACGCCGGCGATGGCGTCTGGCTCGAGCGCCGCGGCGACGAGCGCGACGAGACTCGTCCGCGGTCCACGCGCGACGATCGTCACCGGAGCGTCGTGGCGGGCCTTCAGCCATCGCGCGGTCGCCGTCACCTGCCCGACCTGCACGCCGAGCGGGCGCTCACCGAGCGCCGAGACCAGGAGGCCGAAGAGGAAGTCGCGCGACCCGAGCGTCGACTCGCCGAGGTACCACGGATCCATCGCTGCCACGCGTTGGCCGACACTTACGAGTGCGCGCACGTCGGCGCCGGCTGACGCACGGCCGGTGTCGGCAATGAGCAGCGTGGTCCCGCTCGGCGCGTCTGGCGCGATTTCGGTCACGGGCACCGTCCAGTGATCGAGGTGCAGCTTCCATCGCGTGGCGGCGGGCGAAGAGCCGGCCTGCGCGGCGCGCGCCTCGAGCCGTGGGGCCCTGACCAGCGCCTGCAGGCGTTCGCGTGTAGGCGGTGGTGGAGCAGGGAGTGAGGCGAGCACGCCGCGCGCGAGGGTGCGGAAGTCGGCGTTGTCGGCCGGCACCGGGATCGTGAGCGTCGCGAGATCGCGAATCTCGGCCGAGACGTCGATCTCCGTCGGGTCGAAGCCGGGGCGCGAATCGAGCAGTCGCGTGTGGAGGAAGCGATAGAACGCCTCGCGGTTGTCGCGTTCGTAGTTGTGGCCCTCGTCGTGGTTGACGTGGTACGCGAGGCGACTGCCCGCGCCAAGCAGTGCGAAGGCCGGACGAGCCTGCTGCAGCAGCGGCCCGACTGCGTAGTCGGCGCGGAAGCAGCACGAGTCCTTCGCGTTGTGCGTGAGCAGCAGCGCGCGGGGCGCCATCATCGCCGTGAGGTGCGTGTAGTCGGCGAGCGTGGCGAGATCCGAGGGCGTCTGCTCCGAGTCGCCGAGATCCTGATCGGGCCACTGCGCACGCGTGACGTAGCTGGAATATCCCGCGACAGGCGCGGCCAGCGCCACGCGCGTGTCCAGCGCACTCAGCGCGATCGTCTGCCATCCGCCGCCCGAGAGTCCCGTCACGGCGATGCGTGATGCGTCAGCATGTGGTAACGCGACCGCGATGTCGACCGTGCGGCGCAGCGACTCGTAGAACACCGCCAGGCCCGGCGTGCCCACGAGATCGAGCTGGTTCATCCGGTAGTGCTGAAGGCCCTCGGTGGCCAGTTGCGTCTGGCCGATCCACTCGACGTTGATCGCGTAGAGGCCCTTGCGCGCAAGGTTGATGCAGCGAGCCTGGTGGTACGCATTGGCCATGCCCGTGCCTTCGTGGCCGTTCACGTTGATCACGACGGGGGTGGGCGACATGGGCGCGGGAACGGGCTCGTAGACGAGCGCGGGCACGTGCAGGCCGGGCACGGCCTCGAAGCGGATCCGGCGCACGCGGTAGCCGTTGGCGGGGATCTCGCCGAACGACTCGATGCGGACCGTCTGCGCGCGCCACTCTCGTGCCGTGCCGCGATAGACCACCTCATCGAGGATGCGCGCGCGCAGGCGCGCCGATTCGCGCTCCCATGCCGCACGGTCGGTGGGCACGTGCAGTACCGGCACCTTCGATGCGAGCCAGACCTGCGTGTCGACGCGCGTCTGCCCGCTCGCCAGGACCGGCCGCGCGAGTTCCTCGTCCAGGGATGTCGGCTGCGCGAGGACGCTCGTCGTGAGGGCAAGTACGAGTGCGGCGATGAGTCTCATGGTGCGCGCTCCAGCGCGATCTCGCGGCCAGCCGTCGTGTCGATGTCGTAGGTTGGCGCGAGCGTCGGGGGCTGACTCGGCCGCTGCAGCGCATCGCGCGGCGGTGGCGGGTAGAAGGCATTCGTCAGCGGGCCGGTTGCCTGAGCAAGCGCGCGTCCGTCGTGACGCAGAGGAACAGTGGTGCGCAGCCTGGCGGTGCCGCCGAGACGCGAGCGAAGGACGACCTTCTGCATGACGTTGTCGCGCCATGTCAGGTCGAGTTCGAAGCCGCCGCGCGCGCGCAGGCCGCGTGCCTCGCCATGGGGCCATGCCGGAGGGAGTGCCGGCAGCAGATCGATGCAGCCCGCATGACTCTGCACGAGCATCTCCGCGACGCCTGCCGTCACGCCGAAGTTGCCGTCGATCTGGAAGGGCGGGTGCGCGTCGAGCAGGTTGGCGTAGAGGCCGCCCGCATTCGACATCTGGACCGTCGTGGTTTCGACGAGCCGCAACAGCCGTCCGACGAGTGCTTGCGCATGCGCGCCGTCGCGCAGCCGCGCCCACGCGTTGATCTTCCAGGCCAGCGACCAGCCGGTGCCATCGTCTCCTCGCGATTCGAGGGAGCGGCGCGCGGCGGCAAACAGCGCCGGCGTGCCGTCGGCGGTGATCTGGCGGCCGGGGTGCAGGCCGAAGAGGTGCGAGAAGTGCCGATGGTGCGGATCCTGCGGAGGCCGATCGACACCCCACTCCACGATGCCGCCCTGGGCGTCGAGGCGATACGGTCGCAGCCGTGCGCGCGCGGTGTCGAGCTGCGCGGCGAACGTCGCGTCGATGTCGAGCACGGCGGCCGCCTGCATGACGTTTGTCGCAACGTCCCAGACGAGCGCGAGATCCATCGCGCTGCCGGCGGAGACGGCGGCAAGTCGTCCGTCAGGCTGTCGGAACCTGTGCTCCGGCGATGTCGACGGCGACGTCACGAGATACCCGTCGGCGTCCTCGACCAGCAGGGCGAGGCAGAAGCGCGCCGCGTCGGCCATCACGGGATACGCCGTGCGCAGCCAGGCCTCGTCGCCGCCGAACGCATAGTGCTCCCACAAGTGCTGCGCGAGCCACGTGCCGCCCATCGGCCACAACGCCCAGTGCGGATCGCCGTGACCGAAGTCGCCGACAGGTGCCGTCTGCCGCCACAGATCGGTGTTGTGATGGGCGGTCCATCCGTCGGCGCCGTAGTTCACACGCGCGGTCTTCCGTCCCGATACGGCCAGTTCGGCGATGGCCGAGAGCAGCGGCCGATGGCATTCCGCGAGATTGGCGGGCTCGGCGGGCCAGTAGTTCATCGGCGTGTTGATGTTGAGCGTGTGGTTCGAGCTCCACGGTGGACGCACGAGGTCGTTCCAGATCCCCTGGAGGTTCGCCGGCTCCGTGCCCTCGCGGCTGCTCGCGATGAGCAGGTAGCGGCCGTACTGCACGAGAAGCGCGACGAGCGACGGATCGGCGGCGCCGCGCGTGTGCAGGCGGACGTCGGTGGGCTGGTCTTCCGCGGGCGCGTCAGCAGGCGCTGACATGTGCAGCGAGAACCGCGACATGAGCGCGGCGTGATCGGCCACGTGCCTGGCATCGATGTCGTCCCACGTGCGCCGGGCCGCGGCTTCGACCGCCACACGCGTCGCTTGCGCGGCATCGCGCCCGTCGCGCACGGGATCGCGCCAGGGACCGTTGAAGCTCGTCGCCACGGCGACGAGCAGCGTGGCTGTCGTTGCGTCGGCAATCCGTAACGCGTCCTGCTCGGCGACCACCGTGCCATCGGTGAGCACACGCACGCGAATCTGGAAGCGCATGCCGCGATCGTCCGCGTAGCGCACGGGATCGGCGCGATCGTAGTAGTTCGGATCCACGTGCGCCGGCGCCCGCCCGTCGAGCACGAGGTCGGTGCCGTCGACGCTCGTGTGTCCGCGCAGCAGCGTGTCGAGCCGTACGGCGAACCGCAGCTGGCGGGCCGCGCTGCACGTGTAGCGCGCGGCGATGACCTGATCGGGATGACTGGCCACGTATGTCCGCGCGTACCGCGTGTCGCCCAACCGGTAGTCGACAGTGGCGCGTGCTGTCGTGAGATCGAGCGTGCGGCGATAGCCCGCAGATACGTCGCCATGCTCGAACGTCACGTGAAGGTCGCCTGCGGGCATGTACGACTGCGTGTACGGGCCCATCATCCGCTTGGCCACGGCATCGGCGTCGGCGAACTGCCCGGCGGCGATCAGGCGGCGGATCTCGGGAAGCGCCTCGCGCGCACCCGGGTTGTCCCAGGCGCTGGGCCCCCCCGACCACAACGTGTCGTCGTTCAGTTGCAGCCGTTCGAGACCCACGCCGCCGAACACCATCGCACCGAGGCGTCCGTTGCCGAGGGGCAGCGCTTCGATCCATTGGCGCGCGGCACGCGGGTACCACAGGACGAGTGGATCGCCGTCGCGTCCGGCCTGTGCGACCGAGGCCGTCTGCCGCGCCGCGTGCGCCAACGGCGCCATCGCCGCGGCGGCCGTCATCGCTTCGAGGAACGTGCGTCGATTCATGCTGTCAGCGCGTGGATGAGACCAGTCGCGCGCCAGCCGCCTGCACCTTGCGTATCGCCGTCACGATGTCGCGCATGTCATCCTGCGACCCCAGCAGCATCGTCTGCGTGAGCCACACGGCCTGATCGCACAACGCGTCGTTGCGCGGACACGCGGCATTGCGTTCGGTCAGCGTCGCGAGCGCGGCCTTCCCGTAGACGCGCTCGTATCCGCGTGACGCGAGGGCGTGTACCACGTTCGGATCCCGATAGAGCGGACGATAGCCGCTCGAGGCCGGCACACCCTCCGCGCGCAGGGCTTTCAGGAAGGCCTCGCGCGACAGCCCGCCGAAGCCAGCCGGGTCGTACCGGAACATGTAGAGGTGCCACGCGCTGCGCGTCACGCCCGGGTACAACCGCTGCGGCGTGATGCCGTCGACGGCGCCGAGTTCCTTCGTCAGCCAGGCGGCGTTGGCGTCGCGTCTGGACTGCTGCGCTTCGAGTCGCGTCATCTGCGCGGTGAGCAGCGCGGCCTGGAAATCCGTGAGGCGCACGTTGTTGCCCACGCCCCGGCTCGTCTCGCCAGTCCCCGGCAGCGCGGCGTTGGCGCTGTGGTAGGCGTACGCACGCTCGTACAGGCGGCGGTCGCTGGTGATGAGCGCGCCGCCCTCGCCGGAGTTCAGGTTCTTGCTGGCCTGGAAGCTGAAGGCGCCGCACGTGCCGAGGCTGCCCACCTTCCGCCCGCGCCACTCCGCCAGGTGCGCCTGACACGCGTCCTCGACGATGGGGACGTTTCGATCGCGACCTGTGGCGATGATGGTGTCGAGGTCGGCGGGCGTGCCGCCGACGTGCACGGGCACGATCGCGCGTGTCGCCGGCGTGATGGCCGCCGCGATGCGCGTCGCGTCGACCTGGAACGTCTCGATGTCCGTATCGACGAAGACCGGCAGCGCGTGCCGCTGGAGGATGACGTTGACGGTGGCGATGAACGTGTACGGCGAGAGGATGACCTCGTCGCCCGGGCCGATGTCGAGCGCGGTCAGCGCCGTCAGCAGCGCGCTCGTGCCGTTGGCCACGGCCAGACAGTGCGCGGCTCCCGTGAGAGACGCGTAAGCAGACTCGAACCCGTCGACGCGGCTGTTCCGGTTCCACCTGCCGCTCTCGAGCACACCCCGCAGCGCCGTGGCCTCCGTCGCGTCGCTCAGAGGCCACGACGGGAACGGCGCGGTGCGCACTGGCGTGCCGCCGAGCACCGCGGGTTCGCCTGCGGCCCGCGCAAAGACGGTGGGCGCGGCCGCACCCGCCGGCCGCGACACCGAGGCCGCGGCGGTCGTCGCCGCGGCCGTCACGAGGAAATCACGGCGCGAGACACCTCGCGCGGTCGTCCGATCGTCGCTCGTCATCACCCCTCCATGGCAGTCGTGCCGCCCGCAGTCTACTGCGGCAGCGCGGTGGCGTCAGCGAGAGATGTGTCGTTCGGCGCGTCGGGCGGTCAGACAGGCACGTACTTATCCCCGCGCCTCCGCGATGAAGTGGCGAAAGAGCGTACGGTCCGCCTCGAACGCCATGTGATCGACGTAGCCGTGCAGCGACTGGTTCATCCCGAACACGAGCGTGGCCATGGTCGATAGACCTTGCACCCTCTCAGCTACAGCAACCCGGCGGGCAGCACGCCGTCGCAGCCGGCTTCATCGCGCGAACGAATCCGCTGATGAACGTGCCGTCGACTTCCCGGGCCAGCGCGTCTGCATCGAGTCCCTCGCTGGCGAGAAAGGTACGCGCGTCCTCGAAGCTGTATTCGCGCGTGGCCTCGATGTCGATTGCCTCGAATCCGGCCGCCTTCAACCTGGCGATGTATTCCTGGTCGCCGAGCGCACCAGCCACGCAGCCGACCCACAAGTCCATGCTCTTGCGAATCCGCTCGGGGACCGCGCCTCGAACGACGACGTCCGAGACCGCGAATCGCCCGCCAGGCTTCAGCACGCGGAACGCCTCCGCGAGCACGCGGTCCTTGTCGCCCGAGAGGTTGATGACGCAGTTCGAGATGATGACGTCCACCGAGTTGTCGGGCAGCGGGATGCGCTCGATCTCGCCTTTGAGGAACTCCACGTTCTCGAGCCCACTCTTCTTCTTGTTCTCCTCGGCGATGGCGAGCATCTCGTCGGTCATGTCGAGACCGAACGCCTTTCCTGCAGGGCCGACGCGCCGGGCCGACAGAAGCACGTCGATTCCACCGCCCGAGCCGAGATCGAGCACGATCTCACCCGGCTTCAGTTCAGCCAGAGCAGTCGGATTCCCGCAACCGAGCGATGCATCGAGGGCCAGTTCAGGGACCTCGCCTTCCTGGGTCGCATCGTAGAGATTCGACGTGATCGGGTCGGCGCAATCGGTTCCGCCAGCACCGCCGCAGCAGGAGTTCGTGGTGCCGGCCCTGGCGCGCAGCGCGGCCTGGCCGTACTTTTCCTTGACGACGTCCGTGACACCTGTGCTCATGTCTCTCTCCCTTGCTTCAGCGACTGAATGACAGCCCCACCTCGCGCCGCTGTGGCGTTGTCGTGCTCACGCCACACCCGAACGTGCACCCGCCAAGGGTGCCCCTACCTGCACACGACGGCGATGCGTCCCGGTTCGACGGCCTTGTTTCTGGTGCAGCACTCCGCATAGAGGAAGCCAAGCAATTCCTCGAGAGCAGCGGTGTTGGCTCGATAGCGGATGAACGCCTTCTCGCGCTTGGCCGAGACCAGACCGTCGTTCTTCAGCTTCTCCAGGTGATGCGAGAGCGTCGAGCCACTCACTCCGGTGTCGGCTTGAATCTCACCGACGACGAGTCCCTCGGGATGCGCCGAGAGCAGAAGCCGAATGATGCGCAGGCGCGGTTCGGCACCGAGCGCAGCAAACATGTCGGCAAAGCGCGTGACCTCGTTGTCAGCGGTGAGCATGTCCACAATGCTGCAATTATAGAAATGTAGTTGTCAAGTGGAATGGGGCAGAGGGGATTCGAGTACGGCGGTGTCACCTGTGATCGGAATGGACCAAGTCAGGATGGTGCGCCCGGCAGGATTCGAGCCCGGTCGCGAGCCGGAGGCGGAGCCACGGGCCTGAGGCCGGCCGTGGCGCGACCATTTCGCCGAGGGCGACATGGTGCGCCCGGCAGGATTCGAACCTGCGACCTTTGGCTCCGGAGGCCAACGCTCTATCCAGCTGAGCTACGGGCGCGTGTGGCGTGATGGTGGCCCGTGGAGATGGGCCCTCGCACGACTGCCGGCCAGTGTACCACCTCGTCCGAACGGACCCTGCTGGTTGGCACAGCGATGGCGAGAACGTTCAGCGGTGCGTCGTGCGACGCTGTACTGCACTGCGGCAGGCGTGGCGGCAGCGAGGTTGAAATCCCTATTGTAAAGAATGATAAGAATGTAAAATCCGCCGCGTGAACGGACGAGCTGCCGACGCTGTGGCGCATGAGCCGGTCAGGAGCCCCAGCCGGGTTCCGGACGGCGTCCTCGATGCCTGCGTCCTCGCCCTCGATCTGGCCGTGGCGGCGACAGGCATCGCGCTCCTGCTGCACGCGCTCATCGGGCCCGTGGATCTCTGGCTGTTCAGCATCTCGGGGTTCGCCAAGCCGTTCCTGCAGTGTCTCGTGCTCGCGTCGGTTCGCGCCGCCGTTCCGCGGTCGTCTCCCGTCTCGACCCTCGTGGTCGTGCTCGTCGAGTTCGTTCATACCACCTGGCGGGCGTGGACCGGTGTGGGTGGCTGGACCACGGCCGCTCTTGATGTCGCGATCGTGCTGGTGTCCACCAGGCTTGTAGCGAAGGCGGTCGGCGTGGCTGCCGCGCTGGCCTATCCCGACTTCATCCCGCGTACCTTCACGCCGCCGTTCGAAGCGGTCGCCTTCGCGGAGACGTTCGCCGCGTGGGACTCGGCGTGGTACCTCGACATCGCGCAACGCGGGTACACGTTTCGCGCCGATGCGCCGAGCAGCGTGGCGTTCTTTCCGCTCTATCCGTTGCTGATCCGGGCCGGCGCCTTCCTGTTCGGAGGGGGGCCGCAGGCGTTCTGGCTGAGCGCCATCGCGCTCTCCTACGTGAGCTTCTTCGTCGCTCTCGTCCTGCTGCACCGATTGACGGAGCGGTGCTTCGGGAACCGTGACGCCGCGCGTCGCGCCGTGCTCTACATCGCGGTGTTTCCGTTCTCGTTCCCGTTCACGCGCATCTACACCGAGTCGTTGTTCCTGCTGGTCTCTGTCGGCGCCGTGCAGGCCGCCGTTGCGGGGCGCTGGTCGCTGGCCGGAGCATGTGGGGCGCTTGCCACCGTCACGCGTCCGAACGGCATCGTGCTGCTGGCGCCGCTGGCCATCATGGCGCTGCAGGCGCCGTGGGCATGGCGTCCGCTACTCGGTCGCGGGTTCGCACTGCTGGCCCTGCCGGCCGCGCTCCTCGGGTACTGCGCGTTCGTCCATGCGCTGTCCGGAGATCCGCTCGCGTGGCTGCATGCGCAGGCGCACTGGGGCTATTCGATCGGCAACGCGCCGTGGGCCACCGTGCAGCGCGCCCTCGAGAGCGTGGAGACGCAGGGTCTGTATCGATACCTCGTGAGCAGTCACGGCGCGCTCTACGCGTTCTCTCACGCCGCGATCGGCCTGGCGGTGGTCGCGCTCACGCCGAGCGTATTCAGGCATCTCGGACCGGCGATGGGCTGCTACGTCGCCATCGGCATCCTGATCCCCTTTTCGGGCAATGCGCTCGAGGGCATCGGTCGCTACGCCTCGACACTATTCCCCGTGTTCGTGTATCTCGGCGGCGCCGTGCGGTCGCAGCGCGCGCACGACGCGCTGTTGATAGGCAGCTCGCTCTGGCTCGCCTTGAACATCGGATTCTTCGTCACACAGCGCCCGGTCTATTGAGTCGGTTGCCGCCGCACTCCGACGCGCACGCCGCGCGCCGACGGCGAGGGCCTCGGCCGCTCAGCGCTGCGTTCCGGCCAGGCTCGCGACGGCCAGGCAGAGCTGGTCGCGATCGACGGGCTTGCCCAGGTGGAGTTGGAAGCCGGCGAGCAGTGCAAGGCGCCGGTCTTCGGATCGCGCGTACGCGGTGAGCGCGATGGCGGGGATACCGCCATGCGGCGCCGGAAGGGCGCGGATGGCGCGGGCCAGGGCGTAGCCGTCCCGATCGGGCAGGCCGATGTCGCTCACGATCACGTCCGGCTGTTGGTGGCCAAGGAGGGTCAGTGCCGCGTCGGCAGTGGCAGCCGTCCACACCGTGGCCCCGCTGTAGGACAGCATCGCCGCCAGCAGCGCCCGCGAATCGTCATCGTCTTCCACGACGAGCACGCCGATACCCGTCAGCGGCTGCTCCTCTTCGGTTTCGACGTGCGGCGGAGGCGGTCCGAGCGCATACGGCGCATCGGACTGTCGCACCGGCAGCACCGGGAGCGAGACCACGAATGTCGCGCCGCGTCCCTCGCCGTCGCTGATGGCCCGGACGTCGCCTCCGTGCAGTTCGACCAACTGCTTCACGATCGCCAGCCCCACGCCGAGTCCGCCGTAGCTCCTGGTGGTGGAACCATCGGCCTGACGGAAGCGATCGAACACGTGCGGCAGGAACTCCGGCGAGATCCCGATGCCGGTATCGGTGACGCGCAGCTGGTGATGTGATGCCGTGCGGTCGAGGGCGACAGTGATCCGGCCGTCGCGCGGCGTGAACTTGACGGCGTTGGCGAGCAGGTTCCACAGCACCTGCTGGATCCGGACGGGATCGCCCGCCACGGGCGTCGCCCCGCGATCGACGTCCAGCACCAGTCGCAAGCCCTTGTTGACGAGTCCGGGCTGCACCGATTCCACCGCCGCGTCGATGAGGGCGGGCAGCGACACCGGCTGGACGTCGAGGCGAAGCTTCCCCGAGGCGATACGGCTCAGGTCGAGCAGGTCCTCGATGAGTCGGGTCTGCAGCCTGGCGTTACGTTCGATGACCTCCAGTCCGGCTCGCGCGTCCTCGGGCATCGACGGGGAGTGCAGCAGGATCTGCGCCCAGCCGAGAATCGCGTTGAGCGGCGTGCGGATTTCGTGCGACAGGCCGGCGAGGAACTCGTCCTTGATCGCGCTGGCGCGCTCGGCCTCCTGTCGCGCCTCGCGCTCGGCGGCCAGCGCGCGCTCCCGCTGCTGTTCGTAGTGGCGCCGTTCCGTGACGTCGAGGAACGTGGCCACGCTGCCTCGGCTTGCACCGTGCTCGTCGAACAGCGGCGAGGCATGTTCGAGCAATCTCACCACGTCGCCGTTGGTGAACACGACGTCCACTTCCGCGTTCACGACAGGGCGTCCCGTGCGCGCGGCCGTCTGCAGGGACAACTCGTCGGCCGGGAGCTCCACGCCGTCGCGCAGCACGCGGAAATGGTGCGGGCGCTCGCCGTCGGGCGCCGAGAGCGAGGCGTTGACACCCATCGGCATGCGCAGCATGTCGGCCAGCGCCCTGTTGATCGTCATGTGCGAGGCGCACGCGTCGCGCGCGATGCCAATCCCGACCGGCACCACCTCCAGCAGCGTCTCGAGCTCCGCCGCGCGGTGTCGCAGGCTCGCTTCCTCGACGAGATGGCGTTCCTGTTCCTCCCGCATCGCCGTCACGTCCTGCAGCGATACGACGAATCCGGCCAATCCCTGCGCATCGTCGAGGCGCGCGACGCGGCCGCGTCCCCAGATCGCATGACCGTTGCGGCGGCGATGCTGGCGCGTGTACCGGAACTGGCCGTGCGCGGCCGCGTGTGCCAGCGCTGCTTCCGAGAGTCCCGCGTCGGCTTCCACGGCAGCGAAGAGATCAGCGAACCGGAGGCCCACGAACTCATCGGCGTGCCAGCCCAGCATGCTGGCGACGGGAGGCGCCCACGTCGCCACCCGGCCGTCGACATCGAGGACGAAGATGGCGTAGTCGGTCGCCTGTTCGACGGCGAGCGTGTAGAGCGCTGTCGGATCCCGTCGGAACTCGTCGATGCTCACGTGTGTCCTGGCCCTGGATGAAGTGGGCTCGATTCTACGCGGACGGTCCCGGAAAACCTGTCATGAAGAAATCTTCTGTTGACTCTATCGAAAACCGCTTCATGCTATGCCGCATCCGGCGAGCAGCAATGCCAGCGTGTCGCGAATCCGGGGTGTCGACGGGGCAGGTGTGTCCTCGGTCGCCTGTCGCGCGCGTGTCAACTGGAAGCGCTTGCCGGTCAGGAGGCAATTCGTGAAGCTGATTCGACCACTGCACCGCGTCGTGATCCCGGCCCTGGCGCTCTGCGTGGCGCTGGTTCCCGCCCTTGCCAGCGCTCAGGCCTTGTATGGCAGTCTGACGGGCACGGTGACCGACAACACCGGCGCTGCGATTCCCGGCGTGACCGTCACCGTCACCAACGAGGGCACCGGACTCAAGCTGGATACCGTCACCGACGGTGCCGGTTCGTATACCGTGCGCAACGTCATTCCGGGCACCTACACGCTCGGTGCGGCCCTGCAGGGCTTCAAGACATTCAGCCAGACCGGCATTCCGCTCACGGCCGGCAACATCCTGCGCGTGAACGCCCAACTCGAGATTGGCGACCTCACCGAGTCGATCACGGTGACCACCGAGGCGGCGCTGCTCAAGACGGACAAGGCGGACGTCAGCGTCGAACTGCAGCCCAAGGTCATCACCGACCTGCCGCTCAACCAGTACCGCAACTATCAGGCACTGATGAACCTCGTGCCGGGGGCCACGCCGGGCGTCTACCAGAACTCGACGGGCTCGACGCCGCAGCGGTCGCTCCGCACGTTCGTCAACGGCACGAATCCGAACAACAACAGCACGCGCATCGACGGTGCGGCCAGCATCAACATCTGGCTGCCGCACCACTCGGGCATGGTGGCGTCTGCCGAGACGGTGGAGAACGTCAACATCGTCACCAACAGCTTCGATGCCGACACCGGCATGGCTGGCGGGGCCGCGATCGCCGTCGTCACCAAGTCGGGCACCAACGACCTGAAGGGGTCGGCGTTCATCTTTCACAACAACGAGACGCTGAACGCCAACACGTTCTTCAACAACGCCAACAAGCTGAGCAAGCCCGAGATCAGCAGTTCGATTTTCGGCGGCACGCTGGGCGGGCCGATCGTCAAGAACCGCTTCTTCTACTTCGGGTCCTACGAGCGGTATCAGGAGGAACGGGGCCTCCAGAGCACGTACACCGTGCCGACGGCGGCGATGCGGAACGGGGACTTCAGCGAACTGCTGGCCCGATACCCGAACTTCCGGATCTACGACCCGCTCACGGGCGACGCGAGCGGCGCCGGCCGCAGCGTGTTCGCCGGCGCCAGGGTGCCGAGCGACCGGATCAGCCCCATCGCGCGACGCATTCAGGAGGTGTACCCGATGCCGAACTCGTCGGCCGACCTGAACGCCAACGGGATCGCCGACGACTTCGTCACCGCGCGCCAGTCGATCTTCAACCGAGACAACTACGACGCGAAGGTGACGTTCAACCGCTCGAACTCGCACCAGATCTGGGGCAAGATCTCGTACCTCAAGGCCGACGTGCAGGACTTCTTCCAGCTCGGCTTCGACGGTGCCGGCCCCACGCCGACTACCGTGACCGCCCCTGTCGTCGGTCACACGTGGACGCTCACGCCCACGCTCATCCTCGACGGCAGCTTGGGCGTGACGCTCAACAAGCAGGAGGGCATCGCGCCCGACTACGGGACGAACTACGGTCTCGAGTGGGGCATTCCGGGTACCAACGGCCCCAGCCCCCGCGAGAGCGGCATGCCGCTCATCAGCACGGGCCTGAGCGCCATCGGGAATCCGTCCTCGTGGAATCCGTACTTCTACACGACGTCGGTCTACTCGTTCACGCAGGCGCTGACCAAGGTGGCGGGGCGGCACGAACTGCGCTTCGGCTACGACATGAACTACCTCGAGATGAACCACTGGCAGCCCGAGATCGGGTCCGGGCCCCGGGGTGCGTTCACCTTCGGCGGCAACACCACCAGCGCCCCTGGATATCAGCCGGTCGGTGGCTGGAACGGCTACGCCGGCTTCCTGCTCGGCCTGTCCTCGTCCTATGGCAAGAGCGTGCAGGCCGAGGAAATGACCACGCGCGAGTGGCAGCACGGCTTCTACATCCGCGACCGCTGGCAGGTGAACGACAAGCTGACGCTCAACGGCGGACTGCGGTTCGAGATGTATCCGGTGATGACGCGCGCCAATCGCGGTATCGAGCGCCTCGACTTCAACACATGGAACGTGCTCATCGGCGGCATGGGTGGCAACCCCAGCAACGTGGGTGTCTCGCCCAAGCCGCTCTACGTGGTCCCGCGTCTCGGTGGCGCGTACCGCGTGGACGACCAGACCGTGATCCGTGCCGGGTACGGCATGACGATCAACCCGCTGCCGTGGTCGCGCCCGCTCCGCGGGTTCTACCCGTTGACCATCGCGTTCGGCAACTCCGCGACGGGGTACAACTACATCACGTCGCTGGAACAGGGAATTCCCGTGCTCCCGACGCCTGATCTGACCTCGGGTGCAGTCCCGCTGCCGTCGGGTGTGAACATGCGCACGCCCAATCCCGACAACGTCGACCGCGCGACGCTGCACCAGTGGAACCTGACGTTCGAACGGCGCCTGCCGCTCGACATCGTGACGAGCGTCGCGTACGTGGGGACGCGGACCAACGGCGGTTACGCCGACATCGACAGGAACTACGCCGATCCGGGCACCGGCAACGCCGGGCGTCAGTACTTCGCGCGGAGTGGTGCGGCGCAGATCCTCGACTGGGGTGCGTGGACCACGAACAAGTACCACTCGCTGCAGGTGGCGGTGAACCGGCCGTTCAAGAACGGACTGCTGCTCAAGGGCGCCTACACCTGGAGCAAGGCGATGAACATGGCTGACGAGGACGGCTGGACCGGTCTCACCTGGAACCACCCGACCCAGTTCGACCGCAACTACGCCCGTGCCGGCTACGACCGCACGCACGTCTTCCAGATGGGCGTCGTGTACGAGCTGCCGTTCCTGCGCGAGAGCACCAGCCCGGTGGCCTACATCATCAAGGACTGGCAGGTGAACGGCATCTTCTCGGCGTTCTCGGGCACGCCGTTCACGATGGGGGGCAACAACCCGACGCTCAACGCGCCGGGCGCCGGCTCGATCACGATCAACCAGAGCGCCGACCTGACGCGGATCAACGATCCGGGCCGCGACTCGAAGTTGTGGGACGACTCGGTCTTCACGCACCCGACAGGGCTCACGTTCGGCAACAGCGGGCGCAACGCCTTCCGGTATCCGGGTGTGTGGAACCTCGATCTCTCGCTGTTCCGCAACATCCCGATCGGCCGCTACCGGTTCGAGATTCGCGCGCAGGCGTCCAACGTGTTCAACCACACGCGCTGGATTGCGATGGACACGGGCCGCAACAGCCCGACGTACCTGCAGTTCGTCTCGTCTGGTGCCACCGACGCCTCACGCGTCATCCAGCTCGGGTTGCGCTTCCAGTTCTAGCAGGCCTCCGGTCCTTCGGACCTCGGCCTGCAACGTTCACCTGCCACGGGGCCGCACTGACTTCAGGGTCAGCGCGGCCCCGCGCCATGAGTGCTGGCCCGTCTCCGGCCCGTCACCCTCGCTCGGGATGGAGCGAACGGGTTTCAACCCGTTCGTCAGGTTGTCCGCGCGTGAGCCGGACCCACTTCAGCCGATAATCGGCGTCATGTTCTCTCGACAGAAGCAGGGTGCCGTCGTCTGCACCAGTTGCGGGACGCTCGTGGGCGTCAACGATCCCACGTGCCTGAACTGCGGCCGGCGCAATCCCGGCCTCTGGGGCTACGCGCCCGTCCTGCGCCGGCTGGGGCAGGACCTCGGCTTCGTGCAGTTCATCACCGTCAGCTGTGGCGTGCTGTACGTGCTGACCCTGCTGATGTCGAGCGGCGGGCTCGGCGGCGGTGGCATGTTCTCGCTGCTGGCGCCGGACCTCCCGAGCCTCTTCCTCTTCGGCGCGAGCGGCGCGGCACCCGTGTTCGGCTACGGACGCTGGTGGACGGTGCTGAGCGCGGGCTGGCTCCACGGCGGATTGCTGCACGTGGTCTTCAACATGATGTGGGTGCGGCAGCTCGGTCCTGCCACCGCCGACATCTACGGCCCCGGCCGCACCGTCATCCTGTACACCATCGCCGGCGTCTGCGGCTTCGTGGCCAGTTCCGTCGCGGGGTTGTGGCTCACGTGGTTCCCGCTGCCGATGTTGCGTGGCGCACAGTTCACCGTAGGGGCGTCAGCGGCGATCTTCGGCCTGCTCGGCGCGCTCGTCTACTACGGGCGACGCGGCGGCAGCAGCGCCGTCGGCAGCCAGGCGCTCGGCTATGCGCTGATGCTCGGAATCTTCGGGTTCATCATGCCGGGCGTGGACAACTTCGCGCACGCGGGTGGCTTTGTCGGCGGCTATCTCGCGGGCCTCATCATGGACCCGCTGCGCCCCGAGCGCATCGACCACCTGCTCGTCGGCCTCATCTGCCTCGTACTGTCCATGATGGCCATCGTGGCGTCGGTCCTCGTGGGACTGCCCACCGTCGGGTAATCAGGAGGTTTCGTGTTTCCGCTCAGCGACGCTCCGAATCCGACGCGCACGCCCATCGTCACGTACCTGCTGATTGCAGCCAACGTGATCGTGTTCCTGCTGTACACGCTGCCCCTGTCGGGGCAGGCGCCGTCGCCGGACGACCCGCGCCTGGCGGCGTACCTCGAGGTGATACGGCAGTCGCTGCCGCCGGGCGTGTCCCTGCGAGAGGCGCTCCAGTCGATCTCGGCATACGACCTGTTCGTCTTCGAGCATGGCTACAAGCCCGGCGCCGCGAGGTGGAGCGACCTGTGGTCGGCCATGTTCCTGCACGCCGGGTTCATGCACCTGTTCGGCAACATGCTGTTCCTCTGGATCTACGGCGACAACGTGGAGTACCGGCTGGGACGCGTCCGCTACCTGCTGGCGTACCTGCTCACGGGCGTCGCGGCCACGCTGGCGTTCGCCGTCATGGCGCCGACGTCGCTGATTCCGATGGTCGGGGCGTCAGGTGCGATCTCCGGCGTGCTCGGGTTCTATTTCATCTGGTTCCCGCGCAACGTCGTTCGCGTGCTGCTGATGTTCTTCCCCATCTTCATGCGCGTCGTGGAAGTGCCGGCGCGCATCGTCCTCGGGATCTATCTCTTCCTCGACAACCTCGTGCCAATGCTGGTCCAGGGTTCGGGCGGTGGTGGTGTGGCGTATGGCGCGCACATCGGTGGTTTCGTCGCCGGAGTAGCCATGGCGTGGGCGTGGTCGCGCCGCGAGGTCGATCGCACGCCAACGGAGTACAGGGCGGAGGCGCGTGCCATCGCGCAACCCGAGTCGGCCCTGGCGCAGGCGCGTCGCACCGGCGACATGGACGCCCTCGCGCGTGCGTACTTCTCGATGCCGGTGAAGCGGGCGGAAGCTTCGCTCGATCCGAGCGAGACACTCGGACTCGGAGCGTGGCTGGCCAACCACGGACACGGCCAGGCCGCCGTCGCTGTCTACAGCCGCTACCTGCAGGCGCACCCGACGGGACCAGACGCGGCCGCCGCGCACGTCGGCGCCGGCATGACTCTGCTGCGCGTGCTCCATCAGCCCACGCTCGCGTATCAGCACTTCGCGAACGCGATGCGCCTGGCGCCAACCGGGAACGTGGCGGCACAGGCGCAGGCAGGACTGGCCGCCGTGGCGGCCCAGCAGAAGTTCCCGGCGCGCCGCTTCGCGGGCTGACGCGCCGGGGCCGTAATCAGTGAGGGAGCGCGTAGGCGACCAGGCCTGTCGGTCCCGTGTGCGGCGTGGGCACGGCGCCAGGACCCGTCGGCTGCGTCGCCGACGCGTGGACGAGGAGGTACTGCCGTCCCCCGTGCTCGTACATGGCCGGCCCGCCGCTGGTCGGCCCGCCGAGCGGGAACGTGGCGAGCTCGTTGCCGTCGCGGCTGTCGTACACGTGCACCTTGCGATCGGCGGCCGTCGCGAACAGCAGACCCGTCGATGTCACGATGAGACCGCCCTTTGTCGACGCGGCGGATCCGGTCCCCGTGATGCCGAGCGGCAGCAGGCGCAGATCGTCGCCAAGACCCTTCTGCCAGGCGATGTCGCCGGTGTTGAGGTCGTACGCCGTGAGCGTGGTGTACGGCGGCTTGATGATGGTCGGATACAGGCCGAACCCGTCGGTGACGGGGTAGCCTTCCCTGACAACCTCCTGAGGCGCGCCCGCGCGCGCGGGACGGGTCTCGCCCGGCTTCATCAGGCGGATCAGCGTGGGGATGTTGAAGCCGATCACGTACACGCGTCCGTCGCGCGGGTTGGCCGCCGTGCTGCCCCAGTTGGACCCGCCCTGGTTGCCCGGCATGTGTACCACTTCCTCGAAGCCGATCGGTGTGAACGGACCTTCGTTGCGCGCTTTCGCGACGCGCTCCTTGAAGCGTGCGCGCTCCTCGGGCGTCAGGATGTAGGGATTGATGTCTTCTGCCGTGAACGACTGCCGCGAGAACGGTGCCGGCCGAGTGGGGAACGGCTGCGTGGGTGACAGCTTCTCACCGGGCACGCTCGTGCCCTGGGGTACGGGGCGTTCCTCGATCGGCCAGATCGGCGCGCCCGTCTCGCGGTTGAAGACGTACAGGTAGCCCGTCTTGCCCGCCTGTGCGACCACGTCGATGGCTTTGCCGTCGTGACGGACCGTGGTGAGCTGCGGCGCCGAGTTGTTGTCGACGTCCCAGATGTCGTGATGCACCGTCTGGAAGTGCCAGCGACGCTGGCCCGTCCGCGCGTCGAGGGCGATGACGCTGTCGGAGAACAGGTTGTCGCCGTTCCGGTAGCCGCCGTAGAAGTTGTACTTCCCGCTGCCGGTCGGTACGTACACGATGCCGCGCGCGACGTCGACCGACGACTCGGCCCAGTTGTTGGCGCCGCCGACCGTGGCGCGCGCGTTGACGGGCCACGTGTCGGCACCAAGTTCACCGGCGCGCGGGATCGTCCTGAACGACCACACGAGCGCGCCCGAGCGTACGTCGTAGGCCCTGATGTCGCCAGGGGCCGACGTGTACTCGCGGTTGGTCGCAGACCCCATGATGATCAGGTTCTCGAAGATCCGCCCCGGAAGGCGACTCTGCTGGACCACGTCGGCGGGATCGCGATCGAGGCCCTCGCGCAGGTCGACTTCACCGTTGCGGCCGAATGTCGGGATCGGCTTGCCCGTCCGCGCGTCGAAGGCGCGGAGGCGATCGAGCGTGCTGAAGAAGAGGCGCCGATCGCGGCCGTCGGCGCTCTCCCAGTAGTTCATCCCGCGGATGAGGAAGGCCTGGACGGGCTCCGAGACCCACAGTTCCTTGCCTGTTGCTGCGTCGAGCGCGACGATGCGGTTGCCACGTGCGCGCGAATAGACGACGCCATGGACCATCAGGGGATTGAAGTCCGTGTCGCCGTCGGGATACGTCCACGCCACCTGCAGCGTACCGACGTTGTCCCTGGTGATCTGCGTGGCGTCGACGAACCGCGAGCTGTCGGGTCCACCCGCGTAGTCGCGCCACTCGCGCGGGGCCGCGCCCTGTCCGGCCACGTGCGCCGACCCGGTCAGCGCGACGAGTACCCCAACTGCCACTCCCAGCCCCGCGGCCCATCGTGCGGCCGGCCTCACGTGCGAATCGAGCATCGACACCGATCTCCTTACTCGCGCGTCAGTGTATCTCCCTCCGCCCTCGTGCCCCCCTCCTCGTCCTGCGTCCCGTCCTCCACGTCCGCTGTCGGTGGTCCGCCATCCTTCTCAGACGGCATACGCGGCCTGCGTGAGCAGGGCCAGTTGTCTCGCTCCGTATGCCGCCGCGTCGCGGCCGCGCGACGAGGCCACTTCGGTGATGGCTTCACCGAACACGTCGACCAGTTCCTGCCACGTCACCACGCCGACGGCCACGCCTTCCGAACCCGCCGGGCCCATGCGCAGTCGCGGCAGGAGTTGTCGCACGTCGGTCATCGCGTGCGGCGTGACGAAGATGGCCGCGCATGCGGGTCGCCCCGCCGACCGCACGAATCGCTGGAGCGCCCGCCGGGCGTCGGCCAGGTCCACACGCCCGTCGCCGTGCCACACCCAGGGAATGAGGCCCCACACCATGACGTCCGTGGTGAGGACCCAGGTGGCGGGCGGGCCCGGCTGGCGCCAGGCCTGCACCTGCTGTGACTCGCGCGGGATGATCGGCATGGTCTCGAGCGACCAGGCGCGGGCGGCCAGGCGGCGCTGCCAGTAGCCGATGGGCAGGGCCGCGAGCACGTGCGCGGCCACCTGCGTCGCCATGGCACCGCGAATTCTCAATGCGTCGACGGGTTGCAGATCGAGGCTACGCACGATCGTTCGCCTCCGCGTGTTGGCGCAGGAACGTCAGCGACCCCGCCGTCTCGCCGAGCGACAGCCGGGCCTGCGCCCAGAGGCCGACGGCCTCGTGCCGCGGGCAGGACTCGGTGTCCTCGCACGTGCAGTCCGGAGACGCGGCGCCGTGGCGACGGACGTGGGCGACCATGCGGTCGTGCCAGGAACAGAGTTCATCGATCAACTCGGCGGCGCCGGTCGACGAGATCAGGTACCGATACGGGTGAGTCACGAGATGGACCTCCGCCCGGGCGGCGCCGGCGCGTCAGGAGACGCACGCGAACGTTCGCTCGGGTGAGCAACGAAACTTGAAAACGGATCGAAGGGAGGCTTAGGGTCGCCGGCGGCGGCTCAGGGGGAGCCGTGTTTTACCGACGACCGGCGATCGGGAAGATGCGCAGTCTCATGTCGAAGGATCGACGACTACCCGCGACGAAGAAACTGAGGAGCGCCTGCATCGTGTGTGGACCTTGGGGGAGCATAGCCCCTCGCGCATCAGAGGTCAAGTGGAGCGGCTGCCACCACCGCACACCTGCCGGCCGGATCGAGGGGACGACTCACGTCAATCGATCGAGGACGGCATGGAGATCGACGGGACGGCCCCGGAGGACGGGGTTCCAGATGTCGCCGACGGCATCGAAGCGCTGCATGACGGCGGCGAGCGTGAAGTCGTCGGGGCGGACGTCCTCGTCGAGTTCGTGCCAGAGGAGCGGGGTCGACACGCCCGCGAACTCGTTCGCGCGGACGCTGTAGGCAGAGGCGAGCGTCTTGCCTTCGATGTTCTGGAGGTAGTCGACGTACACGGTGCGTCCGCGTCTGGCCACGGCGCGCTCGACCGTCGCCGCCTTCGGATGCCGACTCGCCACGGCGGTGGCCACGATCTGACACAGCAACTGTCCCGACTCGTACGACGTACCCGGCGCGAGCGGGAGGTAGACGTGCAGTCCCGACGACCCCGACGTCTTGACCGCCGCGGGCACGTCGAGCGCGTCGAGGGCCTCATGGACCCATCGCGCCACGTCACGCACCTGCGTGAAGGGGACGCCGGGCATCGGATCGAGATCGATCGCGACGAAGTCGGCGTGAGACGGCGTGTCCACGCGCGAGAACCACGGGTCGAACGAAATCGCGCCGAGTTGAACCAGATAGAGCAGTGTCGACAGCGATCCGCCAATGATCCGCGGGGTCGGTCCCTCGTCGCGGTCATCGCCATCGACGATGGCCACCCGGACTCCTGCCGGGACCGCGTCTGGTGCGCGCTGCTGATAGAACGACTTGCCCTGGACGCCGTTGGGGTATCGCTTCATCACGAGTGGGCGATCCGCGACGATCGGCAGCAGCCATGGGGCGATGCGCGCGTAGTAGCGGAACAGATCCCCCTTGGTGAGTCCCGACGAGGGCCAGAACACCTTGCGCAGGCTCGTCACGTCGAGCGCGCCGTCGGGCAGTGTCAGGGTGCCATCGCGTCCGGCGTCTTCGAGAGACCGGATCTGCGTGACGAGATCGGTCGGCTCGGGGGCGTGGCCAGTCGCGCCGAAAACGGTGTGGGTTGCGCGATCGTGTGTCGCGATGTAGGGCGTGCGCGCGTCGGCGGGTGAGGGGGGCGCGTCGACGGCGTCGATGCCGACATCGTCGCGCAGGCCGAGGAAGACGGGATGACGAAGACGGCCATCGGGTGTCCACTCGCCGAAGCGCACCTCGCAGAGCAGGTGCGGCTCCACCCAATGATGACCACGGCCCGCCGGTGGATCGACGAACGGCGATCGTGCCGTCGCGAGCGGGCGCAGCCGTGCGAGGACGGCGTTGATCGTGGGCACGCTGAATCCCGTCCCGACGTTGCCGGCGTACTGCAGCGACGGGCGGCCACAAGGGCCGTCCCTACGTGCGATGGGCGTGACGGCGTTCTCGTCTGTCGGCGTGACGGGGGTGCCGACCATGAGGGCACCGAATCCGGCACGGGTGCCTTTCGGATCGGTCCATCCGCCGATCACGAGCGTGGCGCGCTTGTGCAGCTTCACCTTTCGCCACGTCCGGGAGCGCGTGTCCGACAGATACGGGGCGTCGGCGTGCTTCACGACCACTCCCTCCCATCCCTCGCGTTCTGCGCGCGCGAGGACGCGCCGGCCGTCGCCCGCCGTGTAGCCGCCTTCGCGCAGGTGCTCGCTGGTGCGCACGTGCAGCAGGTGTTCGAGGCGGGCGCGCCTGTCGGCGAGGGGCAGGGGACGGAGGTCTTCCTTGCCTTCACGCAGCAGGTCGAACACGACGAGCGCCGTCGGCGTGGTCGCCGCACGGCTGGAGATGGCTGCTGCGCCGGTCAGATGCATGCGCGACTGCAGCGCGGAGAAGGAGGCCGGACGGCCCTGGCTGTCGAGCGCGACGATCTCGCCGTCGAGCACGAGGGGCACCTCGACCTGCGCCGACAGTTCGCGCAGGGCCCTGACGATTTCCGGAAATTGCGCGGATTTGTCGTGGCCGTTGCGCGACAGTATCGCCACGCGGGGTGTCGGCCGGCCGGGTTCGACGACCACGATGGCCCTGATGCCGTCGAATTTCTGTTCGTAGATCAGCGCCGGATTGTCGAGATTGACGGCAGTCGGCTCCGCGGCGGTCGCCAACATGGGTGCCGGGGGTACCTCGTCACGCCAGACCTGGACCAAGCGGGCCATGCGGCGTAATCATCAGAGTCTGAGCGACCGATAGCAAGAAGGCCGGCAACCGGCAATGGGCAACCGGCAACCGGACATCCGCGTCGCGCGCCGTACGGGCCCGACCAGCGCTGTCCACCTGTAGATCGAGAATTCGATGGCTGCACGAGCGACGTGGAAGGGACATCTCAAGCTGAGTCTGGTGACCATCCCGATCCGGGTGTTCCCGGCGACGGACGCGCACGCCACGATCAGCTTCAACCAGTTGCACGAGGTGTGCCAGACGCGCATCCAGCAGAAGAAATGGTGCCCGCACTGCGAGCGCGAGGTGCCCAATTCGGAGATCGTGAAGGGCTACGAGTTCTCCAAGGGGCGCTACGTCACGGTCACCGAGGACGACCTCTCGAAGGTGCGTCCCGAGTCCACGCGGCTCATCAACCTCACGCAGTTCACGACCGTCGACCAGATCGACCCCATCTACTTCGAGCGGCCGTACTACCTCGCTCCTGATGGCCCCGTCGCCTCGGAAGCGTTCGCGGTGATCCGCGAGGGCATGAAGGGGAAGGCCGGCATCGGCAAGCTCGCCCTCTACGGGCGCGAGTACATCGTCGCCGTCCAGCCGCGCGAGAACGGGCTCGTGATGTACACGCTGCGGTCCGCCGACGAGATCCGCAGCATGTCGCAGATCGAGGAGCTCGACGCGGTGCCCGCCACGCTCCGGCCCGAGGAAGTGAAGCTCGCCCAGCAGGTGATCGGCACCTTCGAAGGCGACCTCGACATCACGAGTTTCCACGACACGTACCAGGCCGCCCTGCGCACGCTCATCGACGCGAAAGTCGGCGGCGAGGAGATCGTCCAGACCGACGAGGAAGCCCCCGCGAAGGTGGTGGACCTCATGGAAGCGCTCCGCCGCAGCCTCGAGACGGTGAGTGCCGCGAAGAAGACGCCCGCGAAGGCCACGCTGGCGTCCGGGCGGGCTGACACCGCCGAGAAGAAGATCCGCAAGCGCGCGTGATCACCGACTCCCCCGTATGATCGTGTTTTCGCGCTCACGGAACGCGCGTGTGAAAGGATTGTCGTGATCGAGCCGTTGACGGCCGTCGTGCCCGCGGTGCTGGCGCTCAGTGATGTCGCAGCAGCCATGGGCATCGACAGCGCGCCGCTCTGGAGCCTGGCCAGCCTGATGTCCCTCGCGACGCTCGCCGCACTCGAGATCGTGCTGGGGATCGACAACGTCATCTTCATCGCGATCCTCTCCGGGCGGCTGCCTCGCGAGCAGCAGCCCAGGGCCAGGCAACTCGGGATCGGCATGGCGGTCATCTCGCGCCTCGCGCTCCTGCTCGCCATCTCCTGGGTGATGAGCCTCACACGCCCGCTGTTCAACCTGCTCGGACAGGGCGTCTCGGGCAAGCAGTTGATCCTGCTGCTGGGCGGCCTGTTCCTCATCGGCAAGGCCACGTTCGAGATCCACCACAAGCTCGAAGGCGAAGCGCACGACACGTCGAACGCGAGAGTCGGTGCGACGATGGCGGGTGTCGTCGCGCAGATCATGCTGATCGACATCGTCTTCTCGCTCGACTCGGTGATCACGGCCGTGGGCATGACGCCTCACGTGCCGATCATGATGGTGGCCGTCATCCTCGCCGCCGCCGTCATGCTGATCTTCGCCGGACCGATCAGCGACTTCGTCGCGCGTCACCCCGCGATGAAGATGCTTGCGCTGGCCTTCCTCATCCTGATTGGCGTGATGCTCGTGGCCGAGGCGTTCGGGCAGCACATCGACAAGGGCTACATCTATTTCGCGATGGCGTTCTCGCTCGTCGTGGAACTGCTCAACATGCGTCTGCGCACCAAGCCGACCGAACCAGTCGAACTCCATCGCTCGACGATGCCGAGGACGTCGTGAGCACGCAGCACTACGGGAATCACGTGCATCGGCCGCTTCCGACGGCCATTGCCGGCATGGGCTGGCTGCTCGCACTCGTGGGGTTCGTCTCGGGATGGCTCGGGTACGCGTGGGGTCCGTCCGTCGGTGCGGCGGGACTCCTCGTCGCAGTGGCGTCGCTTGTCGCGACCAGCCGGCTCTACACGACGCGGCTGCAGGATCGGATCATCCACCTCGAAGAGCAGCTGCGCGCGGAGCGCCTGCTCTCGGCCGCGCAACGCGCGCGTTGGCAGCGCCTCAGCCAGAAGCACGTCGCTGCCCTGCGATTCGCGTCAGACGATGAGTTCGCGACGCTGCTGGATCGTGTCGTCGACGAGGGCATGTCCGCCGACGCGATCAAGCGCGCCGTGACGGCGTGGCGCGCCGACCACAACCGGACCTGACCCAGGGCCACCGTCACTTGACGTCGGAGATGGTCTCGCTCGTGGTCACGTTGAACTTCCGGTAGTCGGAGTAACGCGTCGTCGAGGAGAGGTCGAAGCGGCGGAAGATCAGCGTCCTGCCGGCCAGTCTGTACTCGGCCTCCGCGGGCAGCCAGATCTCGCCGTTCACGCGCTCCCGGCGGAAGACGATGGCGCTGCCCTTGTGCATGCGGGCGAGCAGGCCGAGGCCGAAGGTGATGTCGTCGATGACGTCCATCTCGAGCCGCACGACCTGTCGATCCACCTCGTCGACCCAGGCGCGTCCCTGCATCCGCTTCAGGTATTTGCCCGCGTCGCTCTTCGTGTGCGCGCGCTTGCGCGGCGTGAGACTCGTGAGAACCATCGAGCGTCCGTCGAGCCGCTCGCGGCCGATGACGGCGATCGCGTACACGGCGAAGACGTCGTCGATCATGGCCTCCTGCTCGCGTCGTTCCTTCGCCTGCTTCGAGAGTCGCTTCTGCCGCTGGGCGGGTGTTTCGACGCGAATCTGTTCGAGGCGATTGAGCACGGTCGTGCGGTGTGCCTCGTCGCGGCGTGCGAGTTCAGCCGCCGGCAGCGGCCGGCCGTCGACAGTGACGAGGCGTTTGTACGTCTCGCCCGGGACCTGTGAGGGGTAGACCTCGAACTCGCGCCACGGCCCGAAGTAGACCTTGCCGAGCTTGGTGACCTTGACGTCCTGCCGCCGCTCCTTGAACGTGTACTGCCGCAGCAGATCCTCGTCGGTCCGGAGCCCGGCCCGCACGTCGCGGATGAGCGCGGCGGCGTCAGGCAGCGGCGCGTCGGGCTGGCCGGCCGCCATCGCGCCGGTGGTCCAGCAGGCCGGGAGTACCGCGAGCGTCAACAGCAGGGCTGCCGGCAGCGAACACAGGCGTCGCCGGTGCCGTCGTGTCGGGCCGGATCTGGCAGGAGCGTCCACGACTGATAGGACGCGGTTCGTGGGGGCGCGGTCGACTCGTCTGTGCGACAATCGAGGCCCTGCGCATGCGCACTGATGGCGGTCTCACGGATTTGGCCGCAACGCTCGCTGACGGCGAGGGTGTGGATTGGGCCGCGCTCGAGTCCGAGCTCGACAGCGAGTCCGAGCGGGCGATTTTCCGGCAGTTGCGCGTCATCGCCGAGATAGCCGAACTGCATCGCAGCCAGATGGAGGAACTGGCGACCGAGCCGCCGTTGTTCCCCGAGGCTCCCGAGGCCGACGAGCGCGCGCCGACGCTCGCCTCCACCGATCAACCCGCTGCCGAGACACAGGAGGGCGATCTCGGCACGTGGGGACCCTACCATCTCCTGCGATTGCTGGGACCGGGCACGCTCGGGCGCGTCGTGCGGGCCACCGATCACCTGCACCGCGACGTCGTCATCCGCTTCCTGCCCGACTCGTCGCCCCCCGACGTCGCCGTGGCCTTCCTCGCCACGGGGCAGACGCTCGCGCGCGTGCGCCATCCCAACGCCGTCGAGGTGTACGGCGCCGAGCAGCACGACGGCCAGACGGGCCTGGTGATGGAGTACGTCGACGGCCGCAGCCTCGATCAGGTCGTGGCAGCGCAGGGGACCTTCAGCGCGCGTGAGGCGGCCCTGGTGGGCTGGGAGTTGTGCCGCGCCGTCGCGGCGCTGCACAGGGAGGGTCTGGCGCATGGGCTCCTCTCGCCGGACAACATCGTGCGGGAGGCCGGCGGCCGACTCGTGCTGATGGACGTGTGGCCGCTCGCCGTCCCGATCGAGTCGCTCGACCTCCAGCCCGACGTGCTGCCGTTTCTCGCCCCGGAAGTCGCCGGTGGCGCGGCCCCGTCTCCCCGGAGCGACGTCTACGGACTTGGCGTCGTGCTGTATCACCTGGTGTCTGGCGCGTTCCCCGTGCGCGCCTCGTCGGTGCCCGACCTGCAGGCGCGGTATACGCGACACGAGCGCGTTCCGCTCGCCGATCTGCGGCCGGATCTGCCCGACGACTTCATCCGCATCGTCGAACGCGCGTGCGACTCCGACGTGGAGCGACGCTATCCCACGATTGCCGCCGTCAAGGAAGCGCTCTCGCGGACGCTTGGCTGGGACACATGGACGCGTAAGCATCCTGTGACATCACCGGCCGTTGTGGCAACGCCGGCGCTTGTGGCCGAGGGTGCACTGGCGACGCCGATGCCCGCGCAACGCCGACTGCCGTACGGTCTCATCGCCGTAGCCGCAACCGCCGTGCTGATTGGCGGCGCGGTGGCCTGGTCGCTTCTGCCCGGCGGTCTCGGGCTGCGCGGTCTCCCCGTATCGCTCGCAACGGCCGAGGGAGGTGCGTCGCCGCTGACGCCTGCCGGGACGACCGTGCGCCTCGCGCTCGGCAGTGCGGCGGGTGCCGACACGGGCCTGACGCCGCTCGTCATCGAGCAGCTCGCGCAGGATCTCAGCTCGTCGCCGCCGTTTCGCGTCATTGCACCGGTGGCGGTGGAGCCGATGCTCGGTCAGCCTGTCGCGGCGATCATGCAGGCGGTGGGCGCCGACGTGTACATCGAGGTGGCCGTCGCACGGCGGACCGAGGGCATCCGCGCCAGGGCCAGCGTTGTCCGCGCGGGTGAGCCGACGCGCACGATTCAGGAGACGATGGCCGGGACGACGCCCCTGCGCGACTTCACGGCGTCGCTGTCGCAGCGGGTCCTGGGCGAGCTGGCGGCCTCAGACGCGGGCGCGCGGCCGTCGCTGCGCACGGGGTTGCCGCTCGACAACGCCGTCGCGATGCAGGCGTACGCGCTCGGACAGACGCGACTCGGACGCGGCGGCCGTGCCGACGTGGAAGAAGCGGCTGACGCATTCAGGAGCGCCACGCAGGCCGCGCCCGACTTCGTCTTCGCGTACGCGAAGTGGGCGGAGGCACTGCTGTCGCTCTATCGCCACAACGCGCTTCGCGCCGACGAGGCGCTGCCGCTCGCGCAGAACGTCATCTCGACGGCACTCAGTCTCGACGACAGAAGTGCCGAGGCCTATGCGGCGCTCGGCGACCTGTATGCCGAGCGTCACAACTTCGAACAGTCGGAGCGGCACTTCAGACGCGCGCTGGAGCTCAACCCGAGCTGCGAGTACGCGCGCATCCGCTATGCCATGCTGCTGGCCGGTCGCGGCCGCGTGGACGAAGCGGTCGAGCAGGTCGACCAGGCGCAGAAGCTGAACCCGCGTTCATCGCTGCTGCGCGGCTACCTCGGGGCCACGCTGCACTATGCGCATCGCTTCGACGATGCCGCGCGGACGTACGAGACGCTGCTGCGCCTCGACTCACAGTACACGGCGGCGTACATCGGGTTGTGCAAGGCCTACACGGAGCTGCGTCGCACGTCGCAGGCAACGGCGGCCTGCCAGAGCGTGGGGGCGCAACAGGCGGCCGAAGATCCGTTCGTGCTGTCGCAGTTCGTGAAGATCCACGCCGACGCCGGAAAGCCTCGCGACGCGCGGCAGGCACTCGGACGCCTGCGCGAGTTGTACGACGTGCGTCCCACCGGAGACGGTGCGTTCTGGATCGCGCTCGCGTACGTGAGTCTCGGAGACACCGCGCGCGCCCTGACGTGGCTCGACAAGGCCATCGACGCCAACTCATCGCGTCTGGCGTACGCGCGCGTGGACTCGCGCCTCGACCCGATCAGGCACGACGCCCGCTTCATCGAACGCATGGCCCGCATCGAACAGGGACCGTCTGAGATTCGATAGGGATCGCGCTCAAACCGTCCAGACGAGGACCGCCGTCGTCACGGCGATGTCCGTCTTCTTCGGGCGCAGGACCAGGGGCCGGAGGTCGATGGCGTTGTCGGGCACGACGGCGGCCTCCGCCTCGACCGCCGCCTGCAGTTCCGCCAGCTTCTGCTGCTCGGTGGCCAGGTTCTCCTGGGCGCGCGCGACGTCCTGTTTCTCCTTCATCACCTTGCTCGCGCCGCGCGCCGCGCTGCCGAGCCGCGTCGCGTTGGTCGCGCTGAACGTCTTGCGGCCGAACAGTGCGCCGAACACGCCTGTGGCGGCAGTGACAAGCGCCGACCCGGTGGACGATGTGACGTCCTGCTGCTGCTTGCCGAGCTGCTGTTCGGCCTTGCGCACGCGTTCCTGCTGCACGGCCAGCTTCGAGGCGTACTTGCGGCGGATCGCGTCGACGCTCGCGTCGCGCTTCTCGCGCAACGCGTCGGCCAGCCGCGCGTGGAAGACCGCGTCCGATTCGCCTGGCAGCGAGTGCGTGCCGCTGGCGGCATGCTCATGCAGCGTGACTGTCTGCGTGTCGTAGAGCCACGCAGCGACGGTCTTGCGCCAGCCGTCGACCGCGCGCGGCGTGGTGGCCGCAGACGGAAGGGCCGCGTACCGGGCCGGGCCGCGCGGCGCGGCTTCGAGATCGTCGGGCGCGACGTCGGTCTCCACCGCGCGATCGAGCGCGAGTGTCGTCGCACCGTTCTGGATCGGCACGAGCACCTGTACGGGCACCGTTTCGGCGATGCGGCGCTTCGAGTCTGCGATACGCACGCTCGCGGCGACGTAGAGCGCGGGCT
Source organism: Acidobacteriota bacterium (assembly GCA_020845575.1). Lineage (NCBI taxonomy): Bacteria > Pseudomonadati > Acidobacteriota > Acidobacteriota bacterium. The sequence continues at coordinate 106,459 of JADLFL010000016.1, forward strand.
GATAGGTGGCCGGCGCGTCAGACGCCCCGCGGCATGGGACGAACATCGCCGTCACGCCTGGCGGCAGCACCGGTGGTGTCGCCATCACGCCGTCGGCGGGCGCGCTTGCTGTCGGCAGGGCCGGCTCTCCTGGCCCGGCCGTCGACGGCTCTCCGAGCCTGGCCGCCGTCGCCCCGCCGACCCCGCTCGCTGCGGGCAGGGCCGCCTCTCCGAGCCCGGCCGCCTGTGACGAGTTCGTCCCGCCCGCCGTCAGCGTCTTGATGTGCGCGCGCGTGAGCGGGCCGCGCAGGTACGACAGCGCCCATCGCGTCTCGAAGGTCAGCGGCGCCTGTTCGTGCACGTTGTGCATCAGAAAGACGCGATTGCCGAGCGACGACAGCACTTCGCTCATCTTCGCGCCGTCGAAGGCGGTCGATGTCGAGGCGCTGGTGAGCCCTTCGAGTACCCGCGCCTTGTCGCGCTCGGTCTGCAGGCGCCCGATGAACCACGTACCGGTGTTGGACAGGCCCTTGTAGTCGAGGTCGACGGGATTCTGCGTCGCGAGTACCACGCCGAGGCCGAACGCGCGTGCCTGCTTCAGCAACAACATCAACGGGGCCTTGGCCGGCGGGTTGGCCACCGGCGGCAGGTACCCGTAGATCTCGTCCATGTAGAGCAGCGCGCGGAGGCTCGTGGTGCCCGACTGCGTGCGTACCCATCCGAGAATCTCGTTGAGCAGCAGCGAGACGAAGAACATGCGCTCGGCGTCGCTCAGGTGCGAGATGGAGAAGACGGCGGCGCGCGGACGGCCCTCCGGTGTGCGCAGGAATGCCGCCACGTCGAGCGGCGCGCCGGTGAGCCACTGATCGAACCCCGGCGCGGCGAGCAGGTTGTTGAGCGCCATCGCGAGACCGAAGCGGTCCTTCGACGGATAGAACGCGTCGAGCTCGAGCGCGCCGATGCGTGTGAAGGGCGGTGTCTGGATCTGCTGGATCAGCGCCGGCAGGTCCATGTCCATACCGGACTGCCACGCCGAGTCGAGGATGCGGGCCAGCAGGATGTGCTCGCGCGACTGGAGGGGATCAGCGGAGATGCCGGCGAGCCCCAGCAGACTCGTCACCGTGGTGTTGAGCCGCTCGCGCAGCAGGTCGCGATCGTCGAGGACGGCGGCCGGAGGCGCGGCGAACGAGCGAAGGATCGAGACAGGTACGCCCGCGCTGCTGCCGGGGGTGTAGATGGTGACCTCGGCGGCGTCGCGCAGACGCTGGATGCGCGCACCGTCCTGTCCCCAGCTCTCGAGGCCCTTCTTCCAGCGCTCGGCTTGCGCGCGCGCGAACGTCGGCACGTCCTGTCCCGCGCGCTGCGCATCGTCTTCGTTGACCCACGGCTCGAACGCCTCGCCGGTGAGCGACGGGAACGTCAGCGCGAGGTTCGAGAGGTCGCCCTTGGGGTCGATGATGATCGCCGGGATGCCGTCGATCAGCGCCTCTTCGACCAGGCCGACGCACAGGCCCGTCTTTCCGCTCCCCGTCATGCCGATGCAGACCGCATGCGTCAGCAGATCGCGCGAGTCGTACATCAACGGCGCGTTGGTCGCGGTCTTCGTGGCGATGTCGTATGGGCGGCCAAGGTAGAACGCCCCGAGAGTCTCGAAGTCCTGCATGGCCGGCAATGGTAGCGAATCCCGACGCAGGAGCGAATCCCGACGCGGCCGCGCCGGGCAGGATCCGGAGTGCGCTAGGCTGGGCACTTGCCATCACCGTCACCCCGGTTGCGCCGTGTTGTCCTGGCCCTCCTCGGCGGGGCCATCGTTGTCGCGCTGCTTGCCGTGGTCGCCGCGGTCTCGCTGGCACCGCGCGCGGAGGGGTGGCTGCGGGTGAAGGCCGTCGAAGTCCTCGAAGCGCGACTCGCGAGCGACGTCGAACTCGGGTCGCTGGAGGTGACGCCGGGACCCGTCACGCGCATCGCCGGTGGGCCACTCGCGATCAGGCATCGTGAGCACCGCGACATCGCGCCGTTGATTCACATCGATCGGTTCGAAACCACCGTGTCGTGGCGAGCGTTGCTGCACGCGCCGCGCCGCATCGACGAGATCAGGCTCGAAGGCCTCGCCATCGCGATTCCCCCGAGCACGGCCACGCCGGAGGAACGCGCGGAGAAGGCGGCGGAGGCACGCGCGCGGGAGCCTGTCTATCGCACCGAGTCACCAGCGCCGTCGGCCGTACGTGGCGAGCCGGCTGTCGTCATCGACCGCGTCACGGCAGACGATGCGACGGTGGTCGTGCTGCCGCGCGACAAGAAGAAGCTGCCGCGGCGGTTCGTGCTGCACGCGCTCACCGTGCGCGACATCTCCACGGATCGCCCCATGGCCTTCGACGCCATCGTCGAGAACCCGAAGCCGCGCGGGAACATCGCCACGACAGGCACCTTCGGCCCGTGGCAGGTGGACATCCCGGCACGCACGCCTCTCGACGCGACGTTCCGCTTCACCGACGCCGACCTCTCGACGATCCGCGGCATCGGTGGCAGGCTGCAGGCCGAGGGTCGCTACGGCGGCGTGATCGAACGCATCGAAGCCGTCGGCACGAGCCTCACGCCGCAGTTCGATCTCGACGTCGGCGGCAGGACGCTGCCCGTCGACGCGCGATTCACGGTCGTGGTCGATGGCACCAACGGCAACACGTACCTGCAGCCAGCCGAAGCCGTGCTCGGGGCGAAGACGCCCGTCCGCGTGACGGGCGGCATCGTGAAGGCGGAAGACCGGCGCGGGCGCACCGTCGACCTCGCGATGCAGATCCTCGACGGGCGGCTCGAAGAGATCCTGTCGCTGGTCGTGGATGGCAAGCCCGCGATGCGCGGACGGGTCAAGGTCGACGGTTCTCTCCTGATTCCGCCGGGCCCAGAGAAGGTGATGCAGCGGATGGTGCTCGCCGGCCGCTTCACGCTGGCCAACGCCACGTTCACGAGCACCGCGCTGCAGGCCAAGCTCGACGAGTTGAGCCGGCGCGCGCAGGGACGACCGAACGACGCGGAGATCGCGCGCGTGGTGTCGGCCTTCAGCGGCCGCTTCCGGATGGCCGATGGCATGATCCGATTTCCGGCGCTGTCGTTCCGCGTCGACGGCGCGCGCGTCCAGCTTGCTGGTTCCTACGCGTTCGAGGGACAGCGGCTCGACTTCGCCGGCCGCGTCAGGCTCGAGGCGGGCGTGTCGCGCATGATCGACGGCAAGAAGGCGCTGCTGCTGCGCCCCCTCGACGGCCTGTTCCGCCACGACGGCGCCACCGAGTTCCCGATCCACATCAAGGGCACCGCCAGACACCCGGAGTTCGGCGTCGACGTCAAGGCCGCGATCAGGCGCGCTTTCAAACGGGGCGCGTGAGCCCAGGAGAGTGGCAGCGGTTACGGTCGCGGCGCGCCTCACCTGCGTCGGGCATCGATCCGCTCGTAGACATCGGTCGTGCCTGACCTGAACACGCGCTGCCACCGAGGATCGGCGGCGAATTTGTCGAGGCCCTCGGCAGGATACGTCTGCCGTTCGAGGTGGCCCACGACGAGGTAGGTCACATCGTATCGTCTGGCGATCCGCCACGCCTCGTCACTCGAGCGTGAGCCGTACAGCCGACGCACATCGCGCCAGCGGCGCGCAACGAGGGACACCGGTAGCGCCGCACGCTGCTGTCGTGCGTGCCATGTCCATCCGAGAATCGTGGGTAGCCCGGTGTGCGCGCTGATGCGCCCGCCCCATTGATACTGATCCGTCTGGGCTTCGGCGACGACGGGCGTGCCCACGGCCGTGTCGAGCAGCCAGCGGATGACGGCGTGATCGTCGCCGAGATCGAAACTGCCCGCGGCGGTCTGCAGTGTGGCGTGCGGCATGAACGCCGTGCCGTCTACTCCTCGAGGTGCGTCTGGCGCCATACGCAGCGCGAGGCGCGGCCACATCGCCGTCGCGGGATACGCCAGCATGGCCACGCCTGCCATCGTCGTCACGACCACGAAGGCGTTCGCACGGCGGCGGTGATGCTCGGCGAGCCACGTATACGCGACGAGCCACGCCGCGGGGACGGCGGTGCTCCAGAGCAACCAGACCAGCAGGTAGGTCTTGAAGACGGTGTTCATGCGTCCGACGTCACCGCGGACAACGACGACTTCGGCGGCCGCGACATACGCCACGCCAGCGACGACCAGCGCGACGATCCACGCCGAGGCGGCGGTGCCGCGCCACCGGTCGGCGCGGCGCACGATGGCGGCCGCGGGAAGCAGCACGAGCAGGAACGGTCCATGAACGGCGAGCAGCGCCCACCACGCCGATCGCGAGCCGCGCCACACGCCCACGCCGCCAGCGGGCGAGACGTAGACGGACCAGAACGGCCACGAGGCAACGACCGCCACGGCGCACAGGCCGCCGACGAGCACGAGGCAGCGGCGCACGATGTGCGGCAGCGGGGACGCGTGGTGCGACCGGTGCCAGACGCCGATGCAGAGCGCCGTTGACAGGAGCAGGAAGGCGCCCGGTGCGTCCCAGGCATTGGTGGACGCCAGCATGCCCAGAATCAGACCGCCGAGTGCGACGCCGACCGTCAGGCGTGCGTGGACGGCGGCATGCCCGGCCACGAGCAGCAGCGCCAGCAGCCAGGGCATGGACAACAGGTGCGCATGGAGGTCGGCGAAGAGGAACGTGAAGAACGGGAACTCCGTGATGGGCAGTGCCTCGCCCGCAGGCGCGGGAATCGCGCGACTGGCATGCCAGAACCACGACGTGGTCTCCACCGCGTGCCCGCGTACGTACCTCCAGAGGAGGTCCATCTGGCGAAGGTTGCCGGCCACCACGCCGAGCGCAGCGCCGAGCAGTGCCCACGGCCAGACACGCCGCCGTGGATGCAGATGCGCCACGAGCGTTCCGGCGACGACCGCCACGCCGCCCGCCGTCATCGCCCACCATGTGCCGACAGCCAGGGTGTAGCCGACGGCCGGCTCGACACCCACGAGCCGACACAGGACCGCGACGGGCAGGTACCCGCCGTAGTAGTAGTTCAGCACTCCGCCAGCGAACCAGGGATCGGCGACCGGAAATCCGTCGGCGCGTACCAGTGCCGTGAGGAGCGCGATGTCCATCGGCTTCTCGCCGCCGAGCACCGGGTGCCAAAGGTCCGGATTGATGGCGCGGAGCGCAATGCCGGCCAGGCAGGCGAGCGCGAACGCACCGGCATGGCGAGCGAGCAGCCATCGCTCGATCCGCAGGCGCCGCAGCCACGCGTCACGCTGCGGCCATACGAGAGCGGTCGACACCAGGCCCGTACTCGCGACCGCCGCCACCAGCACGCCGTAGGTCACATGCCCGGGCCAGAGGCTGCCTGCCATCCACACCGCCCACGATATCCAGAGCAAGCCGAGTGCCGGCGCCACGAGCGCGCCCCGCCCCCACGCGTGCGGCAGCAGCACCGAGCACGCCGGCCAGGCCAGGATCGCGACGATCAGCACCATGAGCATCCACGCGGCGACGGCCGCCGCGCCGTGCCGTGGCGACGCGAACCGTGCGTGTGGCCCCGAACGCCACGACCCCTCGACGTCGAGCGCCTCCCGGCGCGCCTCCGAGAGGGCGAGCAGGCCAGGTGCCCTCGATGCCTGGACGGCCGACGTCCGCACGATGCCGAGCCAGTCGACGTCCGACAGGAGCGCGCGCGCCGCGCGTGCGGACCATCGCGCGTGTTTCCGGTAGATCCGCACGTGCGGATGGTCGTAGACGGTGAAGGCTTCCTCGGCGGTCGCGTCGTCGAGGGCCACGCGACCCAGCCTCGGCGTCACCGAGAACTCGCGCACGAGGTCGAATCCGAGGCGCCCGTCGCGCAGCGCGTCGTAGTACCGGACCATCACCGGAAACCGCGCCGGCAGGCGAGGGAGCATGTCGGCGTTGCGCCCGCTCGAGAGCACCACGTACTCGGCGCGATCCAGGGCGTCGACGAGGACGTCCACCTTGGCCGGCGTGTCCTCGTCGGTCACTGGAAGCGTAAGAATCGTGTAGCGCGACGCGTGTGTGTGGATGCTCGCCGAGATGGGCAGTGCATCGTCCCAGGCTTCGGCGGTCAGTACCGTTCCGGCCGGGATGGTGTCGAAGATCCAGCGCGACGCCGCGAGGCGCGGATGCAGTTCGCGATAGACGGCGGTGAAGGCCAGCGCCCACGCGGCCGTGGAGACGACGACCAGCGCCGCGAGGCCTGCGGTCGCCAGCCGCAGCCACCGATGTCGGGGTGCGGCGCGCCGCCACAACGCCACGAGCGCCCACGCCGCAAGCAGGCACAGCATCGGATAGGCCGGCAGGAGATAGCGCATCGCCGGCACGAACTGCGTTCCCACGCTGACGCCGAGCAAGGCGCACCAGAGTGCAGGCACGAAATGTCGCGTGCGCCAGTCGCCGAGCGACAGCCAGAAGGCGGCGATGGCGGCGCACGTGGCGGTCAGGCCGAGCGCTGGCCCCAGCCCGAAACGCACGAGGTTCCACCACGGGTACCAGATGCGCGGCCGATGTGCCCACTGGAACGACGGCGGCAGATCGTCGATGCCGGCGGCCTGCCGCGCCACCGTGCGCATGTCGGCGAGCCACCGTGCGGACGGTCGCGGGACCCAGCTCGCATCGAACATGTCGGGGGCCGCGATGCGCAGCACGAGCAGGCCCACCGCGCCAGCGGCGATGGCGGCCGGCGCGATCGCTCGCAGCGCGGCACGTACTCCGTCACGCGTGAAGGTCGGGAGCGTCGACGCTGCCATCACGGCAGCGAGGGGACCCAGCACGAGCACCCCCGTCACCTTGCAGGCGATGGCCAGTGATGCCGCACCACCCGCCGCGGCGGCCCACCCCCAGTGCCATCGGGCATGCAGCATGGCAGTGGCCGCCAGCGCCAGTGTGCAGCACAGCGTCAGGAACGGCTCGACGACGAAGAAGTGACTGTGCTGAATCGGCAGAACGGCGCACGCATACAGGGCCATCGCGAGTACGGCGATGCGCGTGTCGTAGAGACGGCGGGCCAGCCACCCGAGGACGAGCAGCGTGGTCATGTCGGCCAGCACGCCGAGCCCGCGGCCCACCATCACGATGGCGGCATGCGTCGGGTGCTCGACGTGGGCGAGCGCCACGCGCGTGACCGTCAGCGGCAGCGTGCCGTACGCAAAGGGGCGGTCCGGACGACGCGGGTTGAGGGGCGACCGCGAGGCGTCGAGATACGACGCGAGGTTATCGGGAAGCGACAGCGTCGCTGTCGTCATCACGAGGAAGCGCTCATCGGGGTGCAGCAGGCGACGACGATCCCAGTCGAAACCCGTCGCGCGCAGCCACACGGCCACCAGCACCACGAGGAGCACCAGAACCGCCCAGTGCACATCGAACCATCTGCTGGAGCCGGTCATGCGTACCGAGTCTACCTGCGTGCTACCATCGCGCGTCCTCGATGCGCATCCTCGTGGCGCTGACGTACTACCGCCCCCACATCAGCGGTCTGACGCTGTATGCCGAACGTCTCGCCCGTGCGCTCGTGCTCCGCGGACATCGGGTGACCGTGCTCACATCCCGGTACGACCGTCATCTCGCACGCAGCGAAATGTCCGAAGGCGTGCGCATCGAGCGCGTGCCCGTGTGGGCCCGTGTCGGCAAGGGCGTCCTGATGCCTGCGATCGGGTGGCGCGCCACGCGAGAGCTCCTGCGTCACGACGCCGTGCTCCTGCACCTGCCGCAGTTGGACGCCGCGGGCATCGCACTCCGCGCACGCGCCCTTCGGCGGCCGACCGTCCTCATCCATCATTGCGACCTGCGACTGCCGGCGGGCTTCCTGAATCGCGTGACCGAGCATGTCGTCGACGCGGCCAACCACGTGGCCGCACGTGCCGCGCACCACGTGGTGACCTACACCGATGACTTCGCGGCGAGTTCGCCGCTCCTGCGACGGCATGCGCCGAAGGTCGTGACCGCACTGCCACCCATTGCCGACGAGACGCCGGTGTCGGGGTCGGCGAACGGTCACGTCGAGCGACGGGTCATCGGCATGGCGACACGCCTGGCGACCGAGAAGGGCGTGGACGTCCTGCTCGACGCGCTGCCCCGCGTGCTGAGCCGGGTTCCGGACGCGACGGTGCTCTTTGCCGGTCAGGTCGACGGCGTCTGGGGCGAGGAGGACCTGCGCGCCCGCCTGCTGCCGCGCATCGCGCCGCTCGAAGCCGCCGGCCGCTGGCGCTTTCTGGGCGTGCTGTCGCCGGACGACATGACAGCGTTCTACCGCCGCCTGTCCGTGCTGGTCGTGCCGAGCCTCAACTGCACCGAGAGCTTCGGACTCGTGCAGATCGAAGCCATGCTGCAGGGCGTGCCCGTGGTGGCATCAGACCTTCCTGGCGTGCGTCAGCCCGTCCGCATGACGGGATTCGGCCGGGTGGTGCCGGTCGGTGACGCCGCAGCGCTGGCGGCGGCGATTGTCGAGCAGCTCGAGTCTCCCGCGACGCCCACTCTGTCTCGGACGGAGCTGGCGCGCCGGTTCTCACCCGACGAGAACGCGCAGGTCGTCGAGCGGCTGCTGAGGGCGCACTGACATGGCGCGCGTCCTGGTGACCGGAGGTGCGGGCTTCATCGGGTCGCGCTACGTTCACCGCGCGGTCGGGCGTGGCGATCGGGTCACCATCCTCGACGACCTGTCGCGGAGCGGCAGCGCCGGCCGCATGCAGTGGCTTCGCGAGGAGTTGGGCACGGCGGCCGTCGACCTGGTTCGTGTGAGCGTGACCGATGCCGACGCGGTTGCGGCGTGCTGTCGCGACAGCGATCTCGTCGTCCATCTCGCCGGGCAGGTGGCCGTGACCGATTCGATGCGCGACCCGCGGCACGACTTCGAGGTCAACGCGCTCGGCACGCTGAACGTACTCGAAGGACTGCGGCGACACGCCCCCCGCGCACGGCTGGTGCACGCCAGTACGAACAAGGTGTACGGCGCGCTCGCCCGGTGTCCCGTCGAGGAGGCAGCCACGCGATACGTGCTGTCGACGCGGCCTCACGGCATCGACGAGTCGGAACCGCTCGACCCGCAGACGCCGTACGCCTGTTCGAACGCGGCGGCTGACCAGTACGTGCGCGACTATGCCAGGCTCTACGGCCTGCGTGCGGTGGTCTTTCGTCAGAGCTGCATCTACGGACCAGGACAGTTCGGCTCGGAGGATCAGGGGTGGGTGGCGTGGTTGATGCGCGCCGCGCTGCGCGGCGACGAAGTGCGCATCTTCGGCGACGGCAAACAGGTACGCGACCTGCTCTACGTGGACGACCTGCTCGACGCCTTCGACCTGGCGATGCAGCGTGTCGACCGCACTGCCGGACGTGCGTACAACGTCGGAGGTGGTCCCGGCACGTCATCCAGTATCTGGCACGAGTTCAGAGGTCAGCTTGCTGACGTGACGGGCGCAGAGCTTCGCGCCGAGCTTGCCCCGTGGCGACCGGCCGACCAACTCGTGTACATCTCCGACATCCGGCGCGCGTCTGCCGAACTCGGCTGGAGGCCCAGGACGCCGCTGCGCGATGGCCTGAGCGCGTTGCGCGACTGGCTGATGCGGTACGAGCCACAGGTGGCGCCGGTCGATGAATGAGTCACACGCGTCGTCAGGCCGTGACGCGCGCTGGCGCCGGGTGCTGCGCGGGCATCTGCAGCAGGTGCCCGCGTTCCGTGCCTTGATCCGGACGATCGAGTGCCGCCTGATCGCGGAGGCGGGACGTCTCGAACCACGACTGCTCGATGTCGGTTGCGGCGACGGGCTGTTAGCGGCGTTCGCCTTCGACCACCCCGTGGCGGCCGGCATCGACGCCGATGCCCCACGTCTCATCGAGGCGCGTCTCCGGGGGCGACACACCATCTGCGTGCGCGCTCGGGCGGAGCACCTCCCGTTTGCGACCGGCGCGTTCTCGGCCGTCGTCGCCAACTGCGTGCTCGAACACGTCGAGGGACTCGACGCCGCACTGGGTGAGATCGCCCGCGTCGTGCGCGCAGACGGGCGGCTCGTCTTCGGCGTACCCGGGCCCCGCTTCGGGGCGTTTCTCTGGGTCTCCACGCAGCTGACGCGAGTCGGTGCCCACAGGCTCGCCGATGCCTACGCCCGCTGGTTCCACCGGCACTCCCTGCACCACCACGTACACGACGCCGGCGTGTGGCGCCGGCGTCTCGAGCATCACGGCTTTGTCGTCGACCGCATGCGGCCCTACATGAGCCGCCGCGCTCACGCGCTGTTCGATCTCGCGCACTACGCGAGCGTGGCGAGGCTCGTGCGATGGCGTCTCACCGGACGATGGGTGGGCAATCCCGACGGGCCCGTGAATCGATGGTGGGAGCGACGGCTTGCGCGTCACGTCATCGACGACCCGGAGGAGGGTGCGTACCTGTTCTTCGAGGCACACCGATCGCCTCGGACCGCGAGTTCGAGCGGCGCCCCGCCGAGCGGGGTCGGCACGCTCGTCCCGTAGCGCGCGTGGAGCATCCGGTGTTCGACACAGCCCTTCAGTTCCGCCACGGCCAGCGTCGTCACGACGAGCAGGAACGAGAGCGCAAAGCGCGACGGTCGAGTACTGGAGACTCGTCCTGCAGGCGTGTCGACGGAGATTCCAGTCCGGAGGCCGAGCGCAAAGCGCGACGGCCGAGCAGTGGAGCGTCGTGGTGCCAGGCTGTCGGGGGGATTCGAGCCCGAAGACCGAGCGCGAAGCGCGATGGTCGAGGGCCTGAAGACGCCCACCCACATCCAACTCGCCAAAGGCGAGTTGGGGTGGGTGAGGGGATTCGAACCCCCAACATCCGGAGCCACAGTCCGGCGCTCTGCCCTTGAGCTACACCCACCGTGCACGGTGTCCCGGCGCGTCCACGTACGCCGGTGCAGCACACGAGTATAGCACCCGCCGCCGGTCCGTACGCTTCACGTTTCCTGCCCCCGGGCCGAATACCGGAACAGCGCCATGCGGTCGGCGCGGCCGGAGCATTGGTGACAACGCAGCCCTGGGGAAGGATCGTCGTCGGAAGCACGTGCGCGCTGTTGAGCGCCGCGGCGACGGCACATGCCCAGACGACGTCGTCCGACATCCCCTCGTCTGGCGTCCAGATCGCCCTCGCCGGCCTGACGGCGCTGGTGTCCGGGTGGGGACTCACCAGGTACCGCCGGATGCGCCGCGAGGTGGCGGCCAAGGTCCGCGCCGAAGCGATCTCCGCACGCCGCCGCGAAGAGGCGGAGGAGGCGCTGCGTGCCACGGAGCGCCAGATGCGGCAGCTCGTGCACTCGGTGAAGGCCATCGTCTGGCGCATGGACGTGGCGACCGAGCGCTTCACCTTCGTCAGCCAGGAGGCCGAGCAGTTGCTCGGGTATCCCGTGGGCCGGTGGACGGCCGACGCTGGTGCGTTTGCCGCCATCCTCCACACCGACGATCGCGACTGGGTGGGCCGCTATCGTCGCCGTGCCACGCAGGAGCGGCGCGATCACACGATGGACTACCGCGTGTTCTCGCAGGACGGACGGCTCGTCTGGTTGCGCGACATCGTGTCGGTCATCGTCGAAGATGGTGCGCCGCGCGAACTGATTGGCGTGATGGTGGACATCTCGGAGTACAAGGCCGCCGAGGAAGCGCTCGAAGCCGCGCACGCGCAGGCCCTCGCGGCCACGCGAGCCAAATCCGAGTTCCTGGCGTCCATGAGCCACGAGATCCGCACGCCCATGAACGCGGTGATCGGCATCACGGATCTGCTGCTCGACACGCCGCTCTCCGACGAGCAGCGACAGCTCCTGGAGACGGTGCGCACGTCGGGCGACGTCCTCCTCAACGTGATCAACGACGTCCTCGACTTCTCGAAGGTCGAGTCGGGCAGGCTGGAGTTCGAGCGCATCGGCCTCGACCCCGAGGCACTGGCCGACGAGGTCGCTCGCCTGATGGGTGGACGTGCCGTCGCGAAGGGGCTGGACCTGACGTGCCGAGTCGCCCCTGACGTGCCGCGCAATCTCGTCGGCGACCCGGGACGCCTGCGGCAGGTACTGCTCAATCTCGTTGGCAACGCGATCAAGTTCACCGAGAACGGCGACGTCGCGATTCGCGTCTCCGCGCAGCATGTCACCGAGGGCCAGGCGGTGTTGCGCTTCGAGGTCAGCGACACGGGTATCGGCATCTCACCGCAGGCGCAGGCCCGTCTCTTCGACGCGTTCACGCAGGCTGACGCATCGACCACACGAAGGTTCGGTGGAACGGGCCTCGGCCTTGCCATCTCACGGCGCATCGTCGAATTGCTCGGCGGACACATCGGTGTCGTGAGCGCCGTCGGTGAGGGGACCACGTTCTGGTTCACGGTGCCCTGTACCAGGACCGGCGCGGCACCTGCCACGCCGGATGTCGACGCGCTCGGTGGCATGCGCGTGCTCGTCGTGGACGACAGCCGGGCCACCCTCGTGATGCTGGAGCAGACGCTGCTCGAGGCAGGACTGTCGGTGAGCACCGCGCGCACCGCCGACGAGGCGGCCGTGGGTATCGACGCGGCAGGCTGGCCGCACGTGGTACTCGTCGACGAGGAGTTGGCCGGCGGTGGCGGTGTGCGACTGGCCGAGAGCCTGCGCGCTCGCGCCCCGCACCCGCTCACCGTCATCCTGCTCACCTCCCGCCTCACGGGAGCGTCGGCGACCATGGCGCGCACCGCGCGACTCATGAAACCCGTGCGCCGCAGCGAGCTCCTCGCCGAACTCGAGCGGATCGGCCGGCGGCCCCCCGTGCCCGACGTCGTCACGCCTGCGCCCGTGCCGGCTCCTCTCGCACACGGGCCCGCGCGTGCCGCGCGCGTCCTCGTGGCCGAGGACAATGCCGTCAACCAGCGCGTGGCGCGCCTGATGCTCGAGAAGTGCGGGTGCGAAGTGGACGTGGTGGAGAACGGAAGCCTGGCCGTCGAGGCGGCCGCGACCGGCCACTACGACCTGGTCCTGATGGACTGCCAGATGCCCGTCTGCGACGGGTTCGAGGCGACGCGAAAGATTCGCGCGCTACCCGGACCGGCCGCCGACGTCGCGGTGGTGGCGCTGACGGCCAACGCCCTCTCGGGCGACCGTGAGCGATGCCTGGCCGCGGGTATGAGCGACTACCTGGCCAAACCCGTGCGCCGCGACGCGCTGCAGGATGTGCTTGCGCGCCATCTCCCAGCGGTCGCGCGCGGCAACACGGCGGCCTGAACGCTCAGCCTGACTGAGCTTTCTCGATCCGGGCCCACGAATCGCGCAGCGTGACGGTGCGGTTGAACACCGGCCGCTCGGCCGTCCCATCGGGATCGGCGCAGAAGTACCCCAATCGTTCGAACTGACAGGTGACGCCCGCCGGCGCCGACGCAAGCGACGGCTCCACCAGCGCATCGGGCACCACGATCAGCGCGTCGGGGTTCATCGCCTCGGTGAAGTGACGGCTGTCGTCGGTGCCCGGCTGTTCCGTGGTGAAGAGTCGGTCGTAGAGCCGGACTTCGGCTCGCACGGCGTGCGGGGCGGACACCCAGTGGAGCGTGCCTTTCACGCGCCGCTCTCCCGACGTCGAACCGCCTCGCGTGTCGGGGTCGTACGTACAGCGCAGTTCGACGATCTCACCGGCCGCGTCCTTCACCACCGACTCGCAGCGGATGATGTAGGCGTAGCGCAGGCGCACCTCGTTGCCGGGATAGAGACGGAAGAACTTGCGCGGCGGGACTTCGCGGAAGTCGTCCTGCTCGATGTAGAGCTCCTTCGTGAACGGCACCTGACGCGTGCCTGCCGACGCGTCCTCGGGGTTGTTGACGGCCTCGAGCATCTCGACCTGCCCGTCAGGATAGTTCTCGATGACCACCTTGAGCGGACGGAGCACGGCCATCGCCCGCGGTGCGATGCCGTTCAGGTCTTCGCGCACGCTGTGTTCGAGCAGCGCCACGTCGATGAGGCTCTCGTTCTTGGCCACGCCGATGCGGGCGCAGAACTCGCGAATGGCCCGGGGCGTGTAGCCGCGCCGGCGCATCCCCGAGATCGTCGGCATGCGCGGATCGTCCCATCCCGAGACGAAGTGCTTCTCCACGAGTTCGAGCAGCTTCCGCTTGCTCATCACCGTGTAGGTGAGGTTCAGGCGCGCGAACTCGATTTGCTGCGGCGTACCGGGCAGGCCGGGGAACTGCTCGATGATCCAGTTGTACAGCGGCCGGTGATCCTCGAACTCCAGCGTGCACAGCGAGTGCGTGATGCCCTCGAAGGCGTCCGACAACGCGTGCGCGAAGTCGTACATCGGATAGATCGGCCAGGCATCGCCGGTGCGGTGATGATGCGCGTGGCGGATCCGGAACAGCGTGGGGTCGCGCATGTTCATGTTGGGCGACGCCATGTCGATGCGCGCGCGCAGCACGTGCGTGCCGTCGGGGAACTCGCCCTGCCGCATGCGCGTGAAGAGCGACAGGTTCTCCTCGACCGGTCGATCGCGATACGGCGAGTTCCGTCCGGGCTGCGTGAGCGTGCCGCGATACGTGCGGATCTCGTCGGCGGTGAGGCTGTCCACGTAGGCCAGGTTGCGCTCGATGAGCGCGACAGCGCATGCGTAGATCCGCTCGAAGTAGTCCGATGCGTAGAACTCGCGCTCGCCCCAGTCGAACCCGAGCCAGCGGACGTCCTCACGAATCGAGTCGACGTACTCGACGTCTTCCTTCGTGGGATTCGTGTCGTCGAGGCGCAGGTTGCACGCGCCGCCGAAATCGGCCGCCACGCCGAAGTTCAGGCAGATCGACTTGGCGTGCCCGATGTGCAGGTAGCCATTGGGCTCCGGCGGGAAGCGCGTATGCACCTGGCCGCCATGCCGGCCTGCCCTGACGTCCTCGGTGATGATCTGCCTGATGAAATCGAGCGGTGCGGCCGGAACGGCGCTGGCGGGCGTAGATGCGTCGGACATGCGGGACGACAGTTTACCGCGCCGGCAACCGGTTACCGCGCCGGCAACCGGCAATCGGCAACCGGCAACCGGTCACACGGCAGATGCGGTGGCCCTACCGGTTGCCCGTTGCCCGTTGCCCGTTGCCGGATTCACGCTTCCGCGATGCTGCCCTCGTCCTGCTCCGACGCCGCCACCCAATCGGGGGACGTCGCGCGCAGCGTGTGGTGCGGAACGGTCATCACGGGGCAGGGCGCCATGCGGACGACGCGGTCCGCAACGCTGCCGAGGACCAGCCGCCGCACCGGACCGTAGCCGTGCGAGCCCACGACGATGAGATCGGCGCTGTGCGTGGCCGCGTACTGGGCGATCTCACGCGCCGCGGGGAGGCCCGCCACGACCACGCGCGTGACGTGCGCGAGGCCGGTCGTGGCCGCCTCCGTCCGGTTCGCCAGCATGCGCTCGGCTTCCGCCATGCTCTCCTCTTGCAGAGCAGAGAAGTCGAGCCCCGGCGCTTCAACGCTCCAGGCCTGCTGCCTGGCATCGGGAATCACGTGCAGCACGTGCAGACGGCTGCCGTGAAACCTCACCAGATCGCACGCCACGCGCAACGCATCGTCTGACGTATCACTGAAGTCGACGGCGGCGACGATGGTGTTGAAGACCGACATGGGCACCTCCTGGACGGCCGGGATGAACCCGACACCCGCGGCTGTCGAATCGATGTGCAAGGAGAGTGCCGCGCCGCTCGGCAGCGTGCATCGGGATCTTTGCGTCCCATCGCCCGGCGCCGTGCGACTGGTGTGCATTTCCTCGCAACACGAGGGGAATTTTCTCCTCTCGGGCGGGCAGCGGGCCCCGGTTGCCCGTTGCCGGTTGCCTGTTGCCGGACTACATTGTCCGCATGCAGCTCATCGCGGGCATCGATCTCGGCGGCACGGCCGTCAACTACACGCTCATCGACCTCGACGGCCGGTTCCTCATCGAGGACCTCTGCGAGCATCCGGCACGCAGCGTCGAGGGGCCTGACGTCTGCCTCCAGCAGATCGTCGACGGTCTCGCAATCGCGGCAGGGAAGGCGGGCGTGGCCGCGGACGACATCATCGCCGTCGGCCTCGACACGCCGGGACCCGCGAGTGCGACCGGCGTGCTGAGCGCGAAGGGCTCCACCAACTTCGTCCATCCGGAATGGGCGGGCTTCGACCTGCCCGGCAACCTGACGCGACTTCTGAAGCGACCCGTCAGTTATCTCAACGACGGTAATGCCGGGGCGCTGTGGGGGCACTTCAACATCTTCGGCCGCGCGCCGGCCACGTCGGTCTCCGCCATCGTCGGCACCGGTCTCGGCGGTGGGGTCATCGTCGACGGGCGGGTGGTCACCGGACGTGCGGGATTCGGTGGCGAGTGCGGCCACGTGCTGATCCCCACGCAGCGCATCGCCGGACTCGAGACAGTGGACCCGCACTGCAACTGCGGGCGCATCGGCGATCTCGAATCCGTGTGCTCGCTCACCGCCATACGCAACACGTTGCTGCCGGCGTTCCTGGCGAAGTATCCGGGCCATGAACTGGCGTCGCTCGACGTGCGTGACGCCGCGAAGAAGGTGCGTGGCCTGGCCGAGCGCGGCGACGCGATGTGCCTCGACATCTTCCGCGCGCAGGCGCACGCTCTCGGACTCTTCTTCGATCAGATGGTGAACGTCTTCGACCCCGACGCGCTCATCGTCGGCGGTGGGGCGATCGAGGCCTCGCCCGAGTTCCAGGCGTGGTTCCTCTCGGAGATCCGTGCGGGCATGCCCGTGCAACGCGAGGAGCAGGCGGACATCCCGCTCCGCATCATGCCCAACGGCGACACCGCCGGCGCGCGCGGCGCCGCAATCGAAGCGTTGCGGCTGGTATCGGCGCGCGGTTGACGCTTCAGATCTTCAGGAACAGCTTGCGCTGGTACATCCAGTAGAGCGTGAGCCAGTACACCGCCAGCACCGCCACGCCTTCCACGAACGGGGCGGGGCCTGTGCCGAACGTCTCGAAGATGCCCTGACCGAGGTGCGTCCTGAACGACGAGGCGATGAAGCGTTCCCACAGGTGCGCGATCACGTACGCGGCGATCGAATTCAGGCCGATCACCACCAGCGGGAACGCCCATCGCCGCCAGCCCCTGACGTCGATCACCCAGGAGAAGCCCGCGAGCAGCAGGAAGCAGAGCCCGCCGCTGAACAGCGTCCACGCGGGCGTCCAGATGCGCTTCACGATCGGGTTGATACCGATGACGTGCAGCAGGACGCCGGCTGCCACCAGCGCCGCGCCTGTCACCAGCAGCCAGCGCAATGGCACGCGCGGTGACGCCGCCCGCAGTTCGCGTCCCGCCAGCAGCCCGAGGATCATCGTCCCCAGCGTGGGGATGAAACGGAGCGTGAGGTAGCCGCCGCGGTTCGCGATGAGGGGTTGCTCGCGCGGGAACAGGTTCAGGAACCATGTGTCGAAGGCATGACCCGCGTTGGCGTTCTTGTTCCAGTGCGCCATGAAGCCGGAGTAGTGGTGCGCCCAGTCCGCGGGCACGCCGACAGACGCGAAGTCGTACGACGGTCCGGCCACCGGATAGAGCGCCCACAGCAGCCAGTAGCCGCCGAGGACGACTCCGAGCGCGATCCAGATCCGCCGCGTGGACTGCGTGGCCAGCAGGAACAGGAACGGATAGCCAAGGCCGATCTGCGACAGCGTGTCCTCGAAGGTGAAGTTGGTCTGCTGCCGCCCGACCGATCGCAGGAAGACGCCAAGCGCGACGAGGATGAGCGACCGCCAGACTGCGTGCGTGAACGCTTTCGCGAATCCGTCGGTGGCGACGCGACGCGAGAAGGAGTACGCCAGCGCCACGCCCACGAGCAGCGAGAAGGAGGGCTGGATCAGGTCGTGCAGCGAGGCGCCCGCCCAGGCGACGTGCGATTGGTGGTACGCGAGGACGCCAATCGCCCAGCTTCCGGGATACGCCGCGGCCACCTGCGCGAGCCGCAGGACCTCCGCCATCATCAGGAACATCACGAAGCCGCGATAGGCGTCCACGGCGACGTTGCGCACGGTCGGCGTGGTGGTGCCAGCGGCGGGGGGCAGGTCGGCGGCGGCCTCGGACATGGCGCAAGCGTAGTCCAGGTGGATGCGCCGCGGCGCAGGTCAGTTACGCTATGTCACATGCGGCACCACACCGTGACGATGCTCGGGGCTGGCCTGATCGGCGAGTTCTACACGCGGACGCTGCACGCGCAGCGGAGCCGCGATCGCGTGGGTGTCATCTACTCGCGCCAGCCGTCGCGCGCGGCGGAGGTCGCGCGGCGGTGGAACATCCCGCACGCCGTCACCGACATGCGCAAGGCCATCGAGCATCCTGACACGTCGGTGGTGATCGTCGCGCTCCCGAATCACCTCCACGAGGAAGCCGTGACGATGGCGGCGCAGGCGGGCAAGGCGGTGCTGTGTACCAAGCCGCTCGGCCGCACCGCGGAGGAAGCGTGGCGCATGCTCCGCACCGTCGAACAGGCAGGCGTGTTCGCCGGATACCTCGAGGATCTCTGTTACACGCCGAAGACGCTCAAGGCCATTGCGTCAGTGCAGGAAGGCGCGGTAGGGGACGTCACGTGGGTGCGCGCACGTGAGGCACATCCCGGTCCGCACGCCGCGTGGTTCTGGGATCATCGGCTCACGGGTGGCGGCGCGATCATCGACCTCGGCTGCCACTGCATCGAGATCATCCGCAGCTTCGTCGGCAAGGGGAACAGGCCGATCGAGGTGATGTGCTGGGCCGACACGCTGGTACACCCCGTCGAGGCCGAAGACAACGCGATCGCGCTGGTGCGGTTCGAGTCGGGTGCGATGGGACAGTTCGAGGTGAGCTGGACGTTCCGCGGAGGCATGGACCTGCGCGACGAGATCGCCGGCACGCGCGGCACGATCTGGCTGAATCACTTCCTGCGCACCGGCTACGAGATGTTCACCGCCGCGCGCCGGCAGGGGTACATCGCCGAGAAGGCCGAGAGTGCCGACGGCTGGTTGTTCCCCGTGGGCGACGAGGTCTCCGAGCTCGGGTACGTCGACATGTTCACGGACATGTTCAACGCGCTCGAAGCCGGCAAGCCGCCGCGCGAGACGTTCTACGACGGCGTGGTGGTCAACGCGGTGATGGACGCCGCGTACAAGTCGGCCCGCAGCCGTCAGTGGACGCCCATCGACATTCCCGAATGGCGCGGGAGCGGCTCCGGCAGGATCGACGTCGCGCCCGAGATGTTCGAAGGGCAGTTCGTCATCAAGCGCGAAGTGCTGCCCGATGGCCGCGCCAGGCTCATCCTGCGCAACCCGGCCACCGGGGACTTCTCCGAACGAATCAGATAGGGCACTGCACCATGCCGCTGCCGACGTCGGCCACGTCGAAGGCGCCGGTGATGTCGTTGCGCACGCCGGACGCGATGAGCCGCGCCGTGAGTTGCGCGCCCGTCACGTCGCCGTCGGCGGCGAGCCGCTGCATCCACAACGCCGCCACGCCGGCCACGTGCGGGGTGGCCATGCTCGTGCCGCTCATTGCGACGAGCCCGCCCGTGTGCCGCGCCGACAGCACGCCCACGCCGGGACCCGAGACGAGCACGTTCGTGTTGCTGAACGGTGCCACGCGGAACTTGCTGCCCTGGAGTCCGAGTGCGGCCACCGAGATCAGGCCCTCCGACACGGCGGGTGGACTGCAGGCGATCTCGAAGTCGGCGTTCTCGCTGCGTCGGCTCTCGTTCCCCGCGGCAGCGATGATGATGGTGGTCTGGCCGAACGGTTCCTGCGCCTTGACGACCGATGCCAGCCGCTCGAACAGCAGCACGTTCTGCCGATAGCCCTCCAGCGCCATCGTCGTCGCGAGATCGGCCGGCACGTTCTGCTCGTTGATCAGGTAGTCGACGAAGCCGGGGAAGTCGATGCCGAGCGACATCGAGATCACGTTGGCGCCTTCCTCGACCGCCCAGTTGATCGCCTTCAGGATGGCGTCGCTGCCGCCGCCGCCCTGGTCGCCGAGCACCTTGCCGATGAGCGCCTTCTTCACGTTGCGCGCGATGCCGATGCGCGTGCCGTTCACGTCCTGCCCGAAGATCGTCCCCGCGCAGTGCGTCCCGTGGCCGTGCGTGTCGCCGTTGCCCTCGCCGGTGAAGTCCTCTTCCTGGACGTCGACGCCGGCAAACGCGGGATGACCGGCCGCGATGCCCGTGTCGAGGACGGCGACCACCACGTCGCTCCCGTCGAAAGGCGAGACGTCGGCCTTGACGGCAGAAATGCCCCACGCGGTTGTCGCGGCCGCCTGCGCGTCATCGTCCGCCTGAGGCACCGGTGCGATGAGACGCATCGGGATGACAGGCGCCACGGCCTTGACGCCTTTCTTGGCAGCCACGGCCCGGCTCGACCGCCGGTCCAGTTCGTCGATCTCGACCTTGACGGTCTCCGCGCCAGCAGACGCCGCACCAGCTCCGGATCCCCGTCGTCGCGTCGAGGATTCACGCAGGATGACGTACTTCTCCTTCATGGATCGGCCCTCCCGGCGCCCTCGCGCCGCATCGTGTGTCCGTGTGCTCAGTGAAACGCTGGACGCATCACGAGCGCACACGGCCCCGTCGCCCGCCTGCGCCTCACACTCTCCACGCCTGGAGGCACGATCCGTTTGTGAACCGGCGGTCGTGCGGTCGGGCCCGGAGGACCGACCCTACCTGTTGCCGCAGAGAGTGTGGGCCGACCGTGCTGCCACAGAGGGTAGGGCCGGCTCTCCGAGCCCGGCCCGTGGTGGTGTCGCTGCTGCCACGGTGTCGCTGCCGGACCTTGTCCGGCGGCCAGTGATTCCCGCCCGCCTGATGAAATCCGGGGGCTCCACCGTTCGCGAGGGACTGGTTGCCGGTTGCCGATTGCCCGTTGCCGGTCCGTTTGTGTTCTGATCCGGGACGTGTCGACCGACGTTCCGGGGTTCGTGTGCGTGGATCACGTGGCGGTGGCCGTGCCGCCGGGTGAGCTGGAGGCCCACGTGCGGCTGTACGCGGCGCTCGGGTTTGCCGAGATCCATCGCGAGGACGTTCGTGGCACCGATCAGGTCCGCGAGGTGCTGCTGCGCATGGGCGACGGGCCCAACTGCGTGCAACTGCTCGAGCCGTTGTCGCCGGACTCGCCAGTGGCGCGGCAACTGGAGAAGCAGGGCCGCAGGCCCGGCATCGCGCACCTTGCGTTCCGCGTCCACGACATCCACGCGGCCTTCGACGCCATGACGGCCGACGGCTTCCGCATCATCGACGCCGCGCCGCGGCGGGGATCGCGCGGCACGACCGTCTTCTTCGTCCATCCGAAGTCCACCGACGCGACGGCGCTCGGCTACCTCCTCGAAGTCGTGCAGGAAGGCACCAGCCATGCGTGAGCGCGGCGCGCCGCTCGACGGCCCACTCGATCTGCGCGACTGGTTCCCTCCGGTGGAGACGGCGGACTGGCTGGCCGTCATCGAACGAGACCTGAAAGGGGCGGATTACGAGTCACGGCTGGTCTGGCAGACCGACGAGGGAATCGCCGTCCAGCCGTTCCATCGCGCCGGCGGCAGTCCGGCTGTTGCGCCCGCTCTCGGGCGGAGCACGACGACACCGCCGATCAGCGCAGAGACGCCGCCCGACGCCATCCGTGGCGATCTGCTGCACGATGCCGGCGCCGACGCCGTGCAGGAACTGGCCTGGTCGCTGGCCGACCTCGTCGAACGCCTCCATCGCGCACGCACCGCCGGCACGCCGTTCGACGTTGCCGCCGGCGGCATCACGCTCGCCTTCGGGATCGGATCGGCGTACTTCGTCGAGATCGCCAAGCTCCGCGCCGCGCGTCTGCTGTGGGCCAACGTCGTGGCTGCGTTCGTCGGAGAGGATGCGGTACCGCCCGTGCGGATTCACGCACGCACGTCGCGCACGAATACCGGCGTGTACGACACGCCCCCCAATCTCCTGCGCGTCACCACCGAAGCGATGGCGGCCGTCATCGGCGGCGCAGACGGTCTGGAGGTCGAGGCGCACGGCTTCGCGCCGCACCTGGCAGACAACGTGCCGCGCATCCTCATCGAAGAGGCGCACCTTGCCGCGGCGCCCGATGCGGCCGCCGGCTCGTGGTTCATCGAGTGGCTCACGGACGTGCTTGCGCGGAAGGCCTGGGCGCACTTCCAGACCATCGAGTCGGCTGGTGGTTACACGACAGCCGTCGAGGCAGGGATGCTCTCGTGCGAGGTGCAGGCGACGCGAGACGCGCGCATACGTGCCGTCGCGACGAGGCGCCGCACGCTCGTCGGCGTGAACGACTACCCGGATCTGACGCCATCGGGCCTGCCGCGCCGTAGTGCCGAAAGCGCGAAAGCGGGCCGGTGCCCGGTGCCCGATGCCCGGTGCCCGGCAGAAGATGCCCTTGAACCTCTGAGACTCGCTGCGCCGTTCGAGGCGATTCGTGCGCGGACGGAACGGCACGCCGCGTCGACGGGACGCACGCCTGTCGTTCACCTGCTCACGCGCATAGGCGACAGGCGGAGTCGAGCGCGGGCTGTCTTCTATCTCAACCTGTTGGGCTGCGCGGGCATGGCCATCACGCAGGGCGATGCACTGCCTGAGCGCGCGGACCTCGTCATCCTGTGTTCGGTCGACACCGATGTGCATCTCGACATGCCGCTCGATGCTGTGACAACGCTGACCGCCTGGCAGGACCGCCTGGGGATGGCGCCGTGACGCGTCCCGACTTCTCGACGATCGTGTATCGCGCCGATCTCGGTGGACGCGCATCGACGGCTGCCGCGACGCTGACGCCTGTCGAGCATCTCGACTACGCCGCAGGACTGCCACCGTTCCTCCGCGGCCCGTACGCGACGATGTACGCGCTCCAGCCGTGGACCATCCGCCAGTACGCGGGCTTCTCGACGGCGGAGGACTCGAACGCCTTCTATCGACGCAATCTGGCGGCGGGGCAGAAGGGCCTGTCGGTCGCGTTCGATCTCGCCACGCATCGCGGGTACGACTCCGACAACCCGCGCGTGATCGGCGACGTCGGCAAGGCGGGCGTCGCCATCGACACCGTCGAGGACATGAGGATCCTCTTCGACGGCATCCCGCTCGACGAGATGTCCGTGTCCATGACCATGAACGGGGCCGTCCTCCCGATCATGGCCTTCTACATCGTCGCCGCCGAAGAGCAGGGCGTGTCGCCCTCGCGGCTCTCGGGGACGATCCAGAACGACATCCTCAAGGAGTTCATGGTCCGCAATACCTACATCTACGGCCCGGAGGCCTCGATGCGGATCGTGGGCGACATCTTCAGGTACTGCGCGCAGCACATGCCGCAGTTCAACCCGATCTCTATCAGCGGCTACCACATGCAGGAGGCCGGCGCGACAGCGGATCTGGAGCTGGCGTACACGCTGGCCGACGGCCTCGAGTACCTGCGCGTGGGGATCGACGCGGGACTCGACATCGACGCATTCGCTCCGCGACTCAGCTTCTTCTGGGCGATCGGCATGGACCACTTCACGGAGATCGCCAAGCTGCGCGCGGCGCGCGTGCTGTGGGCGCGGATCGTGAAGAGCTTCGGGCCGAAGGATCCGCGATCGATGGCGCTGCGTGCGCACGCGCAGACGTCTGGTTGGAGCCTCACCGCGCAGGACGTGTTCAACAACGTCACGCGCACCTGCGTGGAGGCGATGGCGGCGGTGCTCGGCCACACGCAGTCGCTGCACACCAACGCGTACGACGAGGCGCTGGCGTTGCCGACGGACGCGTCGGCGCGCGTCGCACGCAATACGCAGATCTATCTCCAGAAGGAGACGGGCATCACGCACGTCGTCGATCCGTGGGCGGGCAGCCACGTCGTGGAAGGACTCACGCACGAGTTGATGCACGCCGCGTGGGCGCACATCCGGGAAGTCGAGCGTCTGGGCGGGATGGCCAGGGCCATCGAGAGCGGCCTGCCGAAGCGCCGCATCGAGGAAGCGGCGGCTCGTCGTCAGGCACGCATCGACAGCGGGCGCGAAACGATCGTCGGAGTCAATCGCTACACGCGCGACGATGATGCGCCGGTGGACGTGCTGGAGGTGGACAACCACGCCGTGCGAGAGGCGCAGGTTCGGCGCCTCGCGGCCGTGCGTGCCGGGCGAGATGCGGACGCCGTCAACCGCGCACTCGACGCGCTGACGCAGGCCGCGGAGGCGCGTACGGGCAACCTGCTGGCCCTCGCCGTCGACGCGGCACGTGCGCGTGCGTCGCTCGGCGAGATCTCGGGCGCGCTGGAACGGGTGTTCGGCAGGTATCAGGCCGTCGGCCGTACGATATCCGGCGTGTATTCGGCCGAGAGCGCTGACGATCCCGAGTTCCAGCGAGCCAGGACCATGGCCGCACACTTCGAGCGGACGGAAGGTCGTCGCCCGCGCCTGCTCGTGGCCAAGCTCGGACAGGACGGCCACGATCGGGGCGCGAAAGTGATCGCAACGGCGTTTGCCGACGTCGGCTTCGACGTGGACGTGGGGCCGCTCTTTCAGACGCCGCAGGAAGCCGCGCGCATGGCCGTGGAGAACGACGTCCACGTGCTGGGCGTGTCGAGTCTCGCCGGTGGACACAAGACGCTCGTGCCAGACGCGATCGCGGAACTTGCGCGATTCGGTCGCCCGGACATCCTCGTCGTGGTCGGTGGCGTCGTGCCGCCGCAGGATCGCCCCGCGTTGATCGACGCAGGTGTCACGGCGGTGTTCGGTCCGGGCAGTGCGATTCCCGTGTGCGCGCAGGAGATCCTCGGCGCGCTCACGCGGGCGCGAGGGTGATGACCACGCGGCGCCTGCCCGTGGACGTGTACGTCGCCGGCGTGATCGGCGGCGACCGCACGATCCTCGCGCGAGCCATCACGCTGATCGAGAGTGAGCACCCCGACGATGCGGATGCTGCGGCGGCGGTGCTGGACGGCGTTCTGCCGCACGCGGGGCGATCGCGGCGTGTGGGCGTGAGCGGCGTGCCTGGCGTTGGCAAGAGCACGTTCATCGACGCGCTCGGCATGCACCTGGTCGACGCGCGCGACGCGCGCGTGGCCGTGCTCAGCGTCGATCCATCGAGCCCCGTATCGGGCGGCAGCATCCTCGGTGACAAGACGCGCATGGAGCGCCTGGCGCTGCACGAGCGCGCGTACATCAGGCCGTCGCCCTCGCGCGGACATCTCGGCGGCGTCGCGCGTCGCACGCGTGAGACGATCGTCCTGTGCGAAGCGGCCGGGTTCGACACCATCCTGGTCGAGACCGTGGGGGTGGGGCAGTCCGAGACGGCCGTCCGATCGATGGTCGACTTCTTCCTGCTGCTCCTTCTGCCCGGGGCGGGAGACGAGTTGCAGGGCATCAAGCGCGGGATCGTCGAGATGGCCGATGCCGTCGCGATCAACAAGGCCGACGGCGAGAACACCGCGCGAGCCGAGACCGCGCGTGCGGCGTACAAGGCAGCGCTGCACCTGTTCCCGGCGTCCACCGACGGATGGCAGCCTCCAGTCGTCACGTGTTCGGCGACGACAGGCACGGGCGTGCCGGCGGTCTGGGACATCGTCATGCGGCACGAGTCGCAGATGCGGGCGCGCGGCGGGTTCGAGACGCGTCGCCAGGAGCAGGCGCTCGCATGGATGCGTGCGCTCGTCGCGGAGGGGATCGAGGCACGGCTGCGCGCCGACGCGCGTGTGTCGGAGAAGTGGCCGGCTCTCGAAGCAGCCGTGCGAGAGTCGCGCACCACCCCATTTGCCGCCGCCCGCGAGCTGCTGGCGCATCTGGATCCGGCAACCGGCAACCGGCAAGCCGGCAACCGGTAGGCCGGAGACGGGACACAACGACGGACATTCCTGGCATCGCAGCATTACCGTAGGCCGACCCTACCGTGTTGTAGTCTGTACCCCGCAACGGGAGCGACACGAGACAATGAGCGAGTTGAGAATCGGGATCGTCGGGCTCGGCTGGGTCGCGGGCGCGCACATCGAAACGTTCAAACACGTGACAGGGGCTCGGGTCACCGCCGTCTGCTCGCGCCGCGTGCAGGAACCCGCGGCGCTGGAGGCGCGGTACGGTATCCCGCTGAAGGCCTACCAGGACTACGCGGGAATGCTCGCCGATCCCGACATCGACGCGATCGACATCTGCACGCCGCATCCCTATCACGCCGAACAGGCAATCGCGGCGGCCAACGCCGGCAAGCACCTCATCATCGAGAAGCCCATCGCGCTGTCGTGGGCCGACGCCGTGCGCGTGCGCGATGCCATCCGCGCCAACGGCGTGCAGGCGATGGTGTGTGTCGAGGTGCGCTACAGCGCGCAGTTCACGTTGACGCGCGCGATCGTCGAGCAGGGGTTGCTCGGCGACCTGCACTACGGCGAGGTGGACTACTACCACGGCATCGGCCCCTGGTACGGGCAGTACGGCTGGAACATCAAGAAGGACATGGGCGCGTCGAGCCTGCTCACCGCCGGCTGCCACGCGATGGACATCCTGCTGATGCTGATGCAGGCGCCCGTCCTCGAAGTGACGGCGCTCGGGACCAACTCGCGCAGCGAACACTTCTCGCCGTACGAATACCCGACCACCACGGTGAGCCTGCTGCGGTTCGCCGACGGCCGCGTCGGCAAGGTCACGTCCTGCATCGACTGCCTCCAGCCGTACTACTTCCATACGCACCTGGTGGGCAGCCACGGGACGCTGCTCGACACGAAGCTGTACACGGATCGACTGCCGGGCATGATCAAGACCGAGTGGTCGCAGTTGGCCACGCACCCCATCGATTCGGGCGACGTGAAGGATCATCCGTACCAGCCACAGTTCCAGGCCTTCGTCGACGCGACGGCCGCCGGCGTGCCCATGCCGCTCACCGACTTCGACACAGCGATCGAGAGCCATCGCGTGGCATACGCGGCAGACCTCTCGGTGGCGCGTCGCGAGACAGTGAAACTCTCGGAACTGGCATAGGACCATGCCGCGCGTGCTGGCGCTGATGGCGCACCCCGACGACATCGAGATCACGTGCGCCGGCACGCTCATCCTGTTGAAGGACGCCGGATGGGACGTCCACATGGCGACGATGACGGCGGGGGATCTCGGGTCGTCGACATTGCCGGCGGCGGCAATCGCGCGCATTCGCAGGAAGGAAGCCGCGGCATCCGCGCGCCTGCTGGGAGCGGGCTATACGTGCCTCGGCATTCGCGACCTCACGATCGCGCACACCGAGCGGCAGAAGCGGATCGTGACCGGTCTGCTGCGCGCGGTGCGGCCAGACGTGCTGATCACGCATCCGCCCGTGGACTACATGGCCGACCACGAGCAGACGTCGTATCTCGCGCGCGATGCGGCGTTCGGCTCAACGATTCCGAACTGGAAGGCGCTGCCGCCGATTGGCGTGCGCGCGCCTCGTCGTCCAGCGCCGCCGTGCGACGCGCTCCCGGCGCTGCTCTTCGCCGACCCCATCGACCTGGCCACGCCGACGGGCGCGCGCGCCGCAGCGACGCATGTCGTCGACATCTCACCGGTGATCGAGCGCAAGGCCGCGATGCTCGCCGCGCACGCGTCGCAGCGCGCGTGGCTGCACGAGCAACACGGCGAGGACGAGTACCTCCACTGGATGCGCCGCGTCGCAGTCGAGCGCGCCCGCGACATCCGCCGCAGGTCAGTCACCCACGCCGAAGGATTCGTCCCCTACCTCGGCCACGCGTTCCCCAGGCACGACGTCCTCACGAAGGCGTTGGGCCGCAAGGTGGTACGGAGCGCAATGCCGTGAACGCCGCGATGCCGGGAATGCCATGAACCCGGTGTCCGATTGCCCGTTGCCGGTTGCCGGTTGCCGGCGAGATGTACGATCTCCCCCATGCCCACCACGCGTCTCTTCCTCGTTCGCCACGGCGCCACGCAGCTGACAGCGGAGAATCGCTTCTCCGGTGCCGTGGGCGTGGACCTGTCGGATGAAGGCCGCTGGCAGGTGGCCAAGCTCGGCGAACGGCTTCGACAGGATCCCGTGACGGCGATCTACACGAGCCCGCTGTCGCGGACGGTCGAGACGGCGCGCATCATCGGGCGCACGTTCGATCTCGAGCCCATCGTGCGCGACGGACTCGCCGAGATCGGGCACGGCCGCTGGGAGGGACTCACGCGCGCCGAGGTCGAAGCCCGCTTCGGTGACGAGTACGCTACGTGGGAAGAGGACCCGTTCACGTTCGCGCCGGAGGGGGGCGAGTCGGGCGTCACGGTGCTGGCACGCGCGCTCCCCGTCATCCGCGAGGTGGTCACCACGCATCAGGGCGAGTGCGTCCTCGTGGTGTCGCACAAGGCCACGATCCGTATCCTCCTCAGCAGCCTCCTCGGGTTCGACGCGCGGGGGTATCGCGATCGCCTCGATCAGGCGCCGGCGTGCCTCAACGTGCTCGACTTCCGCGACACGGTGCGCGCGCGGCTGATGCTCTTCAACGATACGTCTCACTACGCGCACCACGCGCGCCCGGCCGGCGCCGGACTCTCGCGGTGGTGGGACGGCACCAACGCTCCACGCTGATGGCGTCCGCGCACCTCTCGCACTATCGCCTCCTCGGCCTGCTGGGCGTCGGCGGCATGGGCGAGGTCCATCGAGCCGAAGACACGCGCCTGCGACGCGAAGTCGCCATCAAGATCCTGCATCCCGAAGCCGCCGCGTCGAAGGAGTGGCTGACGCGTTTCCGCCGCGAAGCGCGACTGGCCTCGTCACTCCAGCATCCGCACATCTGCACGATCCACGAGCTCGGCGAGCACGACGGCCAGGCGTTCATCGTGATGGAGCGCCTCGAAGGCGTGACGGTGCGCGAGCTGATCGAGGAGGGCCCGATGCCGCCCGCGCGCGTGATCGCCCTCGCGCGGCAGGTGGCAGACGCGCTCGACGCCGCGCACAGGCAGGGCATCATCCACCGCGACATCAAGCCCGCCAATCTCTTTGTCACCGAAGGCGATCACGTGAAGGTCGTGGACTTCGGGCTGGCACGGCTTGCCAGCGACGAGCCGGGAGCCGGGACTGCGTCCGGCCCGGCGCCGATCCAGCGCGATCCCGCGGTCGATCTGGCCCGCACGCATTCGCGTCCGCTGCACCTGACCCAGACCGGCATGGCCATGGGGACCGTGTTCTACATGTCGCCGGAACAGGCGCGCGGCGACGCGCTGGATGCGCGCACGGATCTCTTCTCCCTCGGCAGCGTGCTCTACGAGATGGTCACGGGCCGACGCGCGTTCGAGGGCGACGACATCGCGCAGATCCTCAACCGGATCGGCAACGGCGTGTTCGTGCCGCCGCGTTCGCTCCAGCCGGGCGTGCCGCGTGCACTCGACGCGATCATCGTCAAGCTGCTGGCCGCCGATCCGGGCCAGCGGTACCAGCGCGCCAGCGAACTCGCGTCGGATCTGGCGCGCGCGCAGGCCCCGAGCGGTCCCGCGCCGCGCCTGCTCGTCGATGGCGGTACCCGCCTCGATCGCGCGACACGCAGGCGCCGCGTAGGCCTGGCCGCGTCGGCGCTGCTCGTTGCGGGCAGCCTGGCTGCCGCGTGGTACGCGCGGCGCCCAGTCGCGCTCACCGATCGCGACAGCATCGTGATCGGCGCAATCGAGAACGCCACGGGCAATCCCGTGTTCGACGACACGCTTCGCGCGGCGCTCGAAGTGCAACTTGCCCAGTCGCCGTTCCTCGCCATCGTGCCCGACGGACGTATCGCCGAGACGCTGCGGCTCATGGGACGCGCACCTGACCAGCGCCTGACGCACGACATCGCGCGCGAAACCTGTCAGCGCCTCGACGTCAAGGCCCTCATCGACGGTCGGCTCGCGCCGTTCGGGTCGCAGTACGTGCTCACCGTCACGGCCACGGACTGCCGCACGGGAGGCACGCTCGCTCAAGCGCAGGCCGAAGCCGCCAACGCCGAGTCCGTGCTGGCCGAACTCGGCACGATCGCGTCTGGGCTGCGCACGACGCTCGGCGAGTCGCTGCCGTCGCTCGCGCGCTTCGACACGCCCATCGCGCAGGCCACGACGCCGTCGCTGCCTGCGCTGAAGGCGTACGCCATGGGGCTCGAGGAGCGGCGCCGCGGCAGGGAGATCGAGTCGATCGCGTTCCTCAATCAGGCGATCGAGCTCGACCCGACGTTCGCGCAGGCGCACGCGACACTCTCGACGGTCTACGGCGCGATCGGAGAACTGGAGAAGAGCGAGGCGCACGCCCGCGAAGCCTTCGCGCACCAGAATCGCGTCAGCGAACACGAACGTCTCTTCATCAGGTACCAATATCACGACCGTGTCACGGGCGATCAGGACGCCGTCGTCGAGACGCTGCAGGCCTGGCAGGCCGCCTATCCGCGTGACTTCGTTCCCGCCAACGCGCTGGCCGTCATCTACAACCGGCTCGGGCAGTACGACAAGGCAGTGGCGGCCGCGACCGAGGCACTGCGCCGGACCCCCGATCATCCCTTCGCCGTGTCGAACCTCGCGGTGGCCTACCGTGGACTCGATCGCTACGACGATGCGCGACGCGTGGCGTCCGAGGCGGTGACGCGTGGCACCGCGACAGCGCCCACACGACGCCTCCTGTTCCAGTTGCAGGTCCTGGCGGAGGATCCCGCCGCCGCGAAGCAGATCGCCTGGGCGCGCGGGCAGACGCGCGAGTTCGACCTCGTGGCCGCGCAGGCGCAGATCGCGATGTTCGAGGGGCGTTGGGGAGACGGTGAGGCACTCTACCGTCGCGCGATCGAATTGGCCCTCGCGCGCGGGCTCCAGGGCTACGCGGCGGGACAGGCCTCGCACCTGGCGTGGCTCGAAGCGATCGAGCGCCCCGGCCCGGACCTGGAGGCGCGCGTCAGGCGCATGCTCGCGTTCGCGAACCATGGCGACGAGGGCGCCTCGTCGGCGCGGTTCAGGGCGGCAGCGGCGCTGGGCCTGGCGGGCGCGCGTGCAGACGCCCTGGCCATGCTCGCCGCGGCCGAAGCGCGGTCGCCCGATTCGACATACGTGCGGACCGTGCTCGCGCCCGTCACACGCGCGTCGATCGCGCTGCATGCCGGGCAGTGGGCGGATGCCGTTGCCGCGCTCGACGCGGCCAGCCCTACCGAGACAGGCGGACTGGGTGCGCTCGTGCCCACGTACCTGCGCGCCGAGGCGTACAGGGAGCAGGGGACGTGGGCCGAGGCGGCCGCCGAATACGAGCGCCTGATCCGGAACCGCGGAACCGACCCGTTCGCGCCGATGGTTCCGCTCGCGTGGCTCGGCCTGGCGCGCGTGCGCCTCGCGGGAGGGAACGTGACCGTGGCGCGTTCGTCTTACGAAATGGCGCTCTCGTTCTGGCGCGCTGCCGACGCGGACTTCCCACCCCGACGCGTCGCCAAGGCAGAGTACGATCGGCTCGCGTCTGGTGCCGCCTCCACCAACGCATCAGCTGCGGGCAACAGAGGCTCACCCTGAGAGCACCCCGGCCGTGTCTTCCGACAACTCCCGCGACTCGTTGCCCGTCTCGATCGGGCATTACCAGTTGCTCGAGCGTATCGGGCAGGACGGCCGCGTCGAGATCTGGCGCGCGCGAGATGCGCGGCTGCAGCGGACCGTCGCGCTCCTGCTGCTGCGGCGTGGCCCGGACGTCTCGCAGGAGGCGATCGACCGCTTCCGCCGGCAGGCGCACGTGGCCTCGCTCGTCACGCATCCACACATCTGCGCCGTTCACAACTGGGGTGAAGAGGAGGGGCAACCCTACGTCGTGCGCGAGCTGTTGTCCGGCCGTCGCCTCGACGAACTGACGGCGGCGGGGCTCATGCCTGTCGACCGCATCGCCGAGATCGGCACGCAACTGGCCGGGGCGTTGTGCGCCGTGCATCGCCGCGGCCTCGTCCACGGACACGTCCGTCCGAACCACGTACGCGTCACGAGCGACGGGCACGTGAAGCTGATGAGCCTCGGGAGCGCCGTGGCCGATCCGTCGGCGTCGGCCCCGGATCTCGGCGCGTTCGCGACGACAGCCGTGGACATCGATCCCGTCGGGGACGGCGAGGAAGCGGAACCGGATCCGTACCTGTCGCCCGAGCAGGTCGCCGGACATCCACCGGTGGCGGCAAGCGACGTCTTCTCGGTGGGCGTGCTCCTCTACGAGCTGACGACCGGCCAGCGCCCGTTCAGTGGCGACTCGCCGACGGCGCTCGCGAAGGCGATCCTGTCGACGCCGGTGGTCCCGGTTCGGAAACTGAATCGACGCGTGCCTGCCGCTCTGGCCGCCGCGATCGAGCGAGCCCTCGAGAAGGAGCCGCAACAGCGTCAGGCCTCGATGCAGGACCTGCTCGACGAGTTGCGTGACGTGCGTCGCGTCGGCACGTCTCGGTGGCACGTGTCCACGGGGCTCGTCGGCTGGCGAGCGGCGGTGCTGGCTGCCGTCCTGTTCGCCTCGATCGCGGGCGCTGCGTGGCGATTCGGATGGCGGCCCGGGACCGGCGTTGCCGCGCGACCACGCAACTCGGTGCTCCTCAGCGACATCGTCAACGGCACCGCCGACGCCGACTTCCAGGGCACGCTGCGGCAGGCCGTCAGCGTGTACCTCGGACAGTCACCGTACCTCGACGTCGTCTCCGACGAGCGCGTGCGCAGCGGACTCGCGATGATGGGGCGTCCTGCCGACACGCCATTGACGCACGCCGTGGCGACGGAGCTGTGCCAGCGACTCGGTGTGCAGGCGATGCTGGAAGGCAGCGTGTCTGCCGTCGGGCGCGACACAGTGATCGCGCTCGTGGCCACCGACTGCGAGAACGGCGGCACGATCGTGCGGCAGCAGGCCGACGTGCAGCACAAGGAGGACGTGCTGCGCGTGCTCGGCGAGCTCACCGCGTCGGTGCGCACGGCGCTCGGCGAACCGCGCACGTCGCTCTCGGCGCACAACGTGCCGATCGAAGATGCGACGACGCCGTCGCTGGATGCGCTGAAGGCCTACACGGAGGCGGCAGCGAAGCGGGCCGCCGGTCAGGAACTCGACGGGATCCAGTTGCTGGAGCGCGCGATCCGGATCGACCCCGGATTCGCGCTCGCCTACACCACGCTGTCGAGCGCGTACGGAGGGCTCGGCGAGACGGGCCGAAGCGAGGAGTACGCACGCCTCGCGTATGAGAAGCGCGGACGCGTCAGTGAACGCGAACGCCTGTTCATCACGTACCAGTACCACGATCGCGTCACGGGCGATCAACTGAAGGCGCGCGAAGCGCTGGAGGTATGGAGCCGCACCTATCCGCGCGACTACAGGGCTCCCAACGCACTGGCGGTGCTGCTCAACCGGTTCGGCGATTTCCAGGCGGCGGCGCTCCAGGCCGAGGAGGCACACCGGCGCAATCCGGCGCACGCCTTCCCGTATTCCAACCTCGCGCACGCGCGGCGAGGCCAGGGACGGTACGCCGATGCGCGTGCGGTGGCGGAGGAGGCCGTCGGGCAGCGGCTCGAGACGGTGCCGATGCGACGGCTGCTGTATCAGGTGACGTCGCTGCTCGGCGACAGCGCGACGGCGCGCGATCAGATCGCGTGGGCCGCCACGCGTTCCCGCGGATTCGATGTGATCGGGGCGCAGGCCCAGGCGGCGGCGTTCCACGGGCGGCTCGGCGAGGCGCGACAGCTCTTCGCGCAGACCATGGCGGCGGCCGAGGCGCAACACTTCCCGGAGATCACCTCCGGCTATGGCGCATGGCTTGCACTCACCGAAGTGCTGATTGGCGATCGTGAGCGAGGCGTGGCGCAGGCGCGCGAGGTCGCACGGACGTCAACGCCGCCGGAGCCGGCGTTGCGCGCGGCGGCGGCGCTCGCGCTGGCCGGCCGGTCCGACGAGGCGGAAGCCATCCTCGCGCGGCGCCGGCTGGTGCGTCCCGAGGACACCTTCCTGCGCGTGGCATACGTGCCCGTCGCGGCCGCGGCGATCGCGCTCGCCCACAACAGGCCTGCCGAGGCCGCCGAAGCCCTGCGCCCGGCCGCGCCATACCAGTACGGCTTCATCGCCGCATTGGCGCCAGCGTACGTGGAGGGATTGGCGTACGCGCGTGCCGGTGCGCACACGGAGGCGGCGCGCGTCTTCCGCAGTCTCGTGGAACACCGCGGCAGCGATCCGTTCTCGCCAATCATTCCGGTGGCGCAGCTCGGACTGGCGCGCGCGCTGGCCGCGTCAGGCGACCTCGAGGGCAGCCGTCGCGCCTACGACACGCTCGCCGAGTGGTGGCGCGACGCCGATCCGGTGCTCCCGATCGTAGGGCTCGTGCAACAGGAGCGCGCCGCCCTCCGCCCCGTCTCCTGACGCCATGTGTTGATGGTGGCCGGCTCTCCAAGCCCGGCCCGTCGACGTCAGCGGAGGCCGCTCAGGAACTCGATCAAATCCCGCACGTCGCGCGGTTTCAGGATCAGGCCGAGCGGAGGCATCGCCGAGATCGGGTTGGTGCGTTCGGCGATGTCGGCTTTCGGGATCCGGTGCGTGACGGCCGGCGCGCCGGCGACGAGGACGAGTTCGCTGTCGGTCTCTTCCTTGAGCGTGCCGTCGAGACGCTCGCCGTTGCGCAGCGTCACGCCGACGGTGCCGAACCCCGGCGCGATGCGCACGTTGGGATCGACGAGCGACTCGAACAACTGGTCGCGCGTGAGCGTGGCGCCGATGCGCGAGAGGTCGGGCCCGACGTCGGCCCCTCGCCCGCGAATGGCGTGGCAGCGCGTGCACTCGGCGAGTGGATTCTGCGAGAACACCTGCTGGCCCCTGCGTGCGTTGCCGCCGGTCACCGCACCCGTCCTGAACGCCTTGATCGGCATGTCCGCCTGCTGCCGGCGCTGATAGGCGTCGAGCCTCGCGGCGAGTGCCGCGTTGCCGTCCGTCTGCACCGCATCGAGGAGATCGATGTGCAGTTCCGGTGGCAGACGTCCCGCATCGAGTTCGTCCAGTTGCGCGGCAAGCAGGCGACGCGACGGGATCGACTTCAGGGCGCCGAGCACTTCGATCGCCCCCTGCTGCTCCTGGATGCCGCCCGACTTCAGCAGCGTTGCCGCGTGATTGGCCTTGGCGGCAGCGGGGATCCGCAGGTCCGGAAGGAGCGCGAGCGCGGCCCGCCTGACGGTGGCGTCGCTGTCGCCGAGCGCCGACTGCATCAGCGCGCTCTTGTCGCCGACCTTCATCGCCTGCAACCCGCGCAGCGCGGCCACGCGCACCGGCGCCGACGGATCGCCGGAGAGCTGCGTGTGAAGCGTGGGCATCGCGCCACGCGCATCGAGGCGGCCGGCGGCTTCCGCGAGCGCCACCTTCACGTCCGCATCATCGGCTGACGTGCCACGGGCGGTTTCGACGACGAGCCGCTCGATGGCGGCGCGCGCGGCGGCGATGTCTCGCGTCTGCCGTCGCGTGGCTGACGATGTGCGCGGGGTGGTGTCGCCGATGGTGACAGTGCCGTGGTAATAGCCGTCGACGCGATCGGTGGGCGACGGGTCGTCCCACACGCCCAGCGCGGACGCGGCTTCGGCTCGGATGTCGGCGGGCGCAGACGTGTTGCGCGCAACCGCTTCGATGCGTGCGACGGCCGCCGCGGTGCCGACCCTGAAGTTGGCGTTGATGGCCCGCCGCACGAGCGGCTCGTTGGTGATCGGCGCGCGATCGAGCAGCGCCGCCAGATCGGGGATCGCCCCGGCGATGCCGCCATCGTCGTTGATCGCGCGTGCCGCGTCGATGACGACAGACGCGTCGACGTCCGCGAGGAAGCGCGCGACGCCAGGGTGATGCATCCGGCGCAGGGCCACGACGGCGGCGCTGCGGACGCCCCTGGAGGCGTGCGACGAGAGCGCGACGAGCGCATCGGCCTCGCCGATCGTCGCCAGCGCGCCGGCGCCCGTGTGGTGCAGCCACTGATCGCGCCCATCGTCTGCGGCCAGCATCGCGATGATGCCCGGCACGGCCGGGCGATACGCCAGCCGCCCCGCGGCCTCGGTCGCGAAGAACCTGACGCGCGGGCTCGCGTCGGCCAGCAGCGGGAGCAGGCGCTCGCCGGCCGCCGCGTACTTCACGTCGCCCACGAGGCGTGCGGCCTGCGCGCGAATCTCGGCGTCATCGTCGGCAAGAAATGGCACGAGCTCGGCCGCGATCGCCGATTGACGACGAGAGGCCTGCGCAAGGCCCCACAGCCCGTGCAGCCGGCCATGCAGGCTCGATCTGTCGCGCGCGGCGGCGAGCAGGGCCTGCACGTCGCCGCGGCGAACGAGATCGAACTGCGCCTTCTGCCTGATGCGCATGTCGGCGTGGCGCAGCAGGGGAGCGATGGATGCCGCCGGCCGCTGCGCGAAGTCGGTGACGAGTAACGTCTGCACCTCCTTACGTATCGCGCTGCCGGCCGTTGCCGGCGTGTCCAGCTTCCACAGCCGCCCATCGTCTTTCGAGTCCCAGCCGGTGATCCAGTCGGTGATGTACAGGGCGCCGTCGGGCCCGAACTTCATGCCGACGACGAGCACGCCCCTGGTGAGGGTCTTCTCGACGTCCTTGCGGAAGCCCGCGCCATCGGGGGCGAGCGTGAAGCCGTACACACGGGCGTTGGGCGCGGCGCCGGGGAAGCTCGAGACGAAGAAGTAGCCGTTCCACGCCTCGGAGAGCGCGGTGCCGGGGTTGTAGGCCATGCCCGACGGACCGGCGTGCCAGTTCTCGATCGGCGCGAGCACGTGCGCGGCGGTGTTCTCGCCGCGAGGCTTGAACAGCGACTCGCGCATCCACACGTTGTAGCGGTTGTTCTTCGGGTCGGTGTACTTGCCGTATTGCCAGTTCGAGCGCCAGCCGCTGTCCGATCCGTACGGCAGGTACACGAGCCGCTCCATCTCGCCCGCGTGGTCGCCATCGTTGTCCACCGAGATCAGGTTGCCGCGATCGTCGAAGGAGAACTCCTGCAGGTTGCGGATGCCCGTGGCGAACACCTCGAAGTTGGAGCCGTCGATCTCGGACCGCATCACGGCGCCCTGGTTGTGCATCGCCCACGTCTTGCCGTGTTCGTCGACCACGTGCAGGCCGATGTCGCCGACCTCCCAGTAGAGCCGCCCGTCCGGGCCGATGATGACGCCAGACACGCCGTGTCCACCGAACGCCGGATGGATGTTCATGCCTTCGGCGATGGTGGTGCGGCGATCGAGGATGCCGTCGCCATCGCTGTCGTGGAGGCGATAGACGCCGGGCGGGACGCCGGCGATGACGTCGCCCTCGTGCGCGAGGATGCCCCCGAGGATGTCGAAGGCCGGGTCGTCGTTGAAGCCTTCGTAGACCACGCGCGACTCGTCGGCGCGGCCGTCGCCATCGGTGTCGCGGAGCCTGTAGATCCGCTCCTTGTAGGGCTCCATGTCGCGGATGTCGCGCACGCCATCCCCGTTGAGGTCATCGATCCACCTGTTGATCTCGCTGTTGCCCGGCGCCATCACCCTGCGATAGAACGCCCGCAGGTCGGCGAGCGTCCGCAGCGCGTGGACAGGGGTCATCCAGTCGGGATGCTGCCGGATGTCGAGGGGCATGTTGTTGCGCATCGAACTGGTGGCGTAGAGCGTGCCGTCGGCGGCGACGTCGATCGCCACCGGGTCCACGAGCAGCTCGCGTGGAGCCCAGAGCGAGAGGTCCACGCCGTCGGCCAGTTCGACATTCAGCCTGGCGCGCGCCTCGGTGGCGAGGCGTTCCGCCTCGGCCGGCGTGAGTCGCGCGGTGTCGCCGAGGGCGAGAGCGGGAGGCAGCCACGGCTGCGCGCCGCGAAGCAGGACTCCGCAGGCGGCAAACAGGACGAGTACGAGCGTGAAGGTGAATGGGCGGCGCATGGGACGCGGGTATCTCTATCACGAGTGTGGCGGGCTACCATACTGGACCACAAGACGCGAGGATCCCTGATGCGACATGTGTTCCTGAGCCTGTTGACCATTGTGGCTGTCGCCGTGACGACGGTGGCGCAAGGTCCGACCCGCACGAAGGTGATGCTGCTCGATGGCGAGAGCGGCGGACCGTACCACAAGTGGCAGTTGGGCACGCCGCTCATCAGGCAGGTGCTCGAAGAGACGGGCCGCTTCGACGTCACCGTGGTGACGGCACCCGCGGCCACCGGCGTGCTCGACGGATTCATGCCGGATTTCGCGGCCTACAAGGCGGTGATCTTCAACTACGACGCGCCCGACGAGCGCTGGCCGGCGCCCATCAAGGCGGCGTTCGAGCGCTACGTGGATGGCGGTGGCGGCGTCGTCATCGTGCACGCGGCAGACAACGCCTTCTCCGGATGGAAGGCTTTCAACGACATGATCGGCGTCGGCGGCTGGCGCGACAGGACCGTCGCGTCGGGGCCGTACTGGTACTACAAGGACGACAAGCTGGTGCGGGATCCGTCGGACGGTCCCGGCGCGTCGCACGGGCGTCGCACGCCGTATCTCGTGCGCACGCGCGCCGCCGACCATCCCATCATGCGCGGCCTTCCCACGGCGTGGATGCACCAGGGCGATGAGCTGTACGCCCACCTGCGCGGACCGGGCACCAACATGACCATCCTCGCCACGGCGTTCGCCGATCCGGCCAACAGCGGCACCGGCAGGGACGAGCCCGTGCTGATGGCCAGCACCTTCGGCAAGGGCCGCGTCTTCCACACCGTGATGGGCCACGACATCGTCGGCATGAGCTGCGTCGGCTTCGTGACCACCCTGCAGCGCGGCACCGAATGGGTCGCCACGGGTGCCGTCACGCTGCCCGTGCCGACGGCGTTCCCGACCGACCGCACCGTCAGCTACCGCACCGACCTCAACGCCATCGACCCCAACTACGCAAGAGGCCTGAACGGCCTCGACGCGAAGTGAAGTGAGGCTGGCCTTCCGGGCCGGGCTCGGAGAGCCGGCCCTACCCACTGCCGCGGTAGGTAGGGCCGGCCCTCCGGGCCCGGCCTCGCACCGGACACCGCGGGCCCTGGCCTCCATCTGATTTCCCGGTGTTCGGTACGCGATGTAACGATCGCCGCGTCTCGCGACAAGTCGTCATGTGAAGCCGCTGCTCGCCCCATCGCACTTGCCCACTCTTCGGGCGGATCTGCAGGCGGTCTATCGCGACAGACGGCACGACCTCTTCGCGTTCGCCTATCGCCTCACGGGATCGGAGCGCAGCGCCGAAGACATCGTGCACGAGAGCGTGGTGCGCGTGCTCGACGGGCGCTGCCGGCTCGATGCGCGTCGCGGCGACCTCGTGCTGCTGCTCTTCGGCGTGGTGCGAAACGTCGCGAGAGAGTATCGCCGTCGCGCCGCGCGAGAAGGTCAGACGCCGCTGCCCGACGAGGCGATCGTCACGGCGCAGCCCGACCACGTCATCGCCGTCAGGACCGCGCTCTCCGCCCTGTCTGAAACGGACAGGGAGATCATCATCCTCTCGGCGTATCACGGCTATCAGCCACGGGAAATCGCGCGCGCTCTCGGCAGTTCGAGCGTCGTCGTGCGCGTGCGTCTGCACCGCGCCCGTGCGCGGTTGAAAGATCTGCTCCTGTACGGGCGAGATCGCCTGGAGGATGCACCCAGACTCGGAGTCCGATCATGAACGACCCCCTTCAGTCAGCACTCGGCGAGTGGAAAGCCCCGCGTCTGCCTGACGCGCGTCACGCGGTCATAGATCGACTGTTCGATGGCGACGCTGTCGCGCTGGTGGCGCCGGCTCGACGGCCGCTCGCGCACGCGTCGTTCTGGCTCCACGCCGCCCTGGTGGCGCTGTTGCTCGCGGCCTTCGTCGTCTGGCGAGCGCCGGCATCTCCCGCACTGATCAGCCACGTGGTCGTCGAGAGCCAGACGCCCGTACGCGTTCCCGGTGCCAGGCCCGGAGCTGTTGCGGCGACGGTCAGTGCCGTGGACCTCGATGGTTTCGAGGTCATGGCCGATCCGAGAATTCGCGTCACAAGGAGGACACCATGATTCGCCCGCTCGTTCACGCGCTCGGTCTGTCGCTCGTCACCGTGTGCGCATCGCCCACGTCAGCTGTCGCCGACGACAGCGCCGAAGCCCGCATCACCGTTGCCGATGGCATCGTGCTCGGCCTGTCGATGACCGGCGTACTCCCGTACGACGGCCAGGCCATGGACTCGCGCATCGCCGTCAAAGACGGAGAGGTCTACCGGATCATCGTCGACAGGAGCGGATACGCGCGGTTTGCATACGCCATTCGCCTCAATCCTCGTGACGGCGGCGTGGAGGTCGTGCTGCGGCCCGTGCGTCTGCATGAAGCCGCACGAGCGTTCGCAGCGCGACGGCGCACCTTCATCATGCCGTTCCGTCTCGATGAGACGCTCGCCACGCTTGCGGCGACACAGACGTCGGGTCGCCTGGGCAGCGGAGACGAGGTGTCGCTGGGCCTGTTCGACAACAGGCAGACGGGACAACAGGTAGGCGACAGGCTACGCGTCATCTCGCTGTCGCCGCAGGGCGTCGCCGCGCTGGAGACCAGCCGCCGACAGCGGGCCGACGTCAGGCCGGAGTTGACGCTCGCTGGCCTGACCATTCGCCGCGGCCGGACGGTACTCAACGTCAACCGGCCAGGTACCTTCGCCACGGGCCCAGTCGTCGCGGCAGGGCTGGGCGACGACACGGGAACCGTTGCGTTCAGCGCGGAAGCACCGACCGATGCGCCGCCCGACGACGTGGCGACAGTCGATGGCCACGTCATCCGCTTCACGCTGGACGGCGTCGACTACGAGTGCACCGGCACGGAACCCGTCGGCCCTCCCGATGTCACGTCCGTCTGGATGTACGTGCGCCGCGAACCGATGCCGCACGTCAGGGGATTCTGGGTCGGCGCCGGCGACAGCGTCGCCGCCGTCCTGACCCCATGGCAGATCACCCCACGGCGACCGCAATAGCGACAGCCAGGGGCTGAGAGCCTGTGAAGAATCGATGCGTGCGTACGGGCGGCCCTCGGCTGTCCTCCGTCGCTGCGCAGCAGCGGAGAGGGTGGCCGCCCGTCTGGATCAGGCACTCACCCACCTTCGCTGCTGTGCAGTTCCGGTGGGCAAGCCAAGGGTGCCCCTACATCTTCAGGAGAGGCGCGTGCGAGCGGGACGTTGCGTCAACTCGTTCCGGAACGAGTTCCTTCTGCGACGTCGCTCATGACAGGCCATGCAACTTGCAGTGACAACTCGTCACGAGCCGAATGATTTCGCTTGACAACGTTTCGACGGGCCATCGGCACGTGATGCCACACGAGCGCTGCGCGACGTCTCTCGCGGGCCGCGGACGCGCTGGTGGCACGAACGGCGTGGCTGTTGGCAGAGACGTCTCGAGTACTCGCGATCGCCTCGTACGTCGGCTCCCATGAGGCCGAAAAACCTCGTGATACAAGGGAACATGACGACGACATGTCTGTTCTCGGAACTCGATGACCGCACGCTGATCGACGTCGCGAAACAGCTGGCGATCGACGAGCGGCGCGCAACCGCGACGCTGTTGCGCGCACTCGTGGAGGTCGACGCGCGGCGTCTCTATCTCG
Source organism: Acidobacteriota bacterium (assembly GCA_020845575.1). NCBI lineage: Bacteria > Pseudomonadati > Acidobacteriota > Acidobacteriota bacterium. The sequence goes on from JADLFL010000016.1 coordinate 147,846, forward strand.
GTGAGGGCTGCGCGTCGCTGTTCGTGTGGTGTACGCAGGTCCTGCATCTGTCCGAGGGCGGCGCGTACAACCGCATCGAGGTCGCCCGTGCGGCGCGCACGTACCCGATCATCCTGGATCTCGTCGAGCAGTCGGCGATCACGCTGACGACAGCACGCCTGCTGGCGCCGCATCTGACGCCTGAGAACCATGCGCGCGTGTTGGAAGAGACGCGGCACAAGTCGAAGCGGGAAGTCGAGGCGATGATCGCGGCATTGCATCCGAAGCCCGCCGCCCCCACTGTCATTCGCCGGGTGCAGGAGCGTCGCGTTGTTGAGCCATCACTCGCGCCTGCGCCAGACGACGCATCGAGTGCGGGACGACTGCCGGTGACACCAGACCCGCACGTGCCCCGCATCGAGTTCGCCGCGGCTCCGGCGCGCATCGAGCCACTTGCGCCACAGCAGTATCGGATTCAGTGCACGCTGTCGCGCGAGACGCACGACACACTCCGTCGAGCACAGGCTCTGTTGCGGCACGCCGTGCCGACGGGTGACGTGGGTGAGATCCTCGGTCGTGCGCTCGTGCTGCTGGTGCAGGACCTCGAGCGTCGTCGCTTCGCGAAGACGACGAGGCCACGTGAGGGAACACCAACGGACTCACGATCTCGTCACATTCCCGCGGCGGTACGCCGGACGGTGTGGGCGAGAGACGAGGGGCGATGTGCGTTCCAGGGACGTCACGGTCGGTGCAGGGAGACGGCGCGCCTGGAGTTCCACCATCTCGAACCGTATGCCGTGGGCGGGGCGGCGACCGCGGACAACATCGCCCTGCGCTGCCGCGCGCACAACGCATACGAGGCGCGCCTCTTCTTCGGCCAGCCCGCGATGTCCCACGTGCCGCAGCCCAGCACGCCTCGCGCCATCAGCGCAGGGCCTCCATCCGAGTGAAGCGCCTGGCCTCCACCGCGGCGGGGCGAACGATGGAGCGAACGGGCTTCAGAGTTCATGAAGCCATCGCGTCCGGGCGCGGGTGGCGCCGGACGGGGCGGCCCCGCCCGCCCGCAAGCGCGGTAGCCGTACGAGTGCTTTTCGCGCTGAGGACGGGTGGGGCTGTCCGGCGACAGGACCCGCGCCTTCACGTGGCTCGCGATGGCTTCACAGGCTCGTCGGCTCGTTCGTGTGGGCTCGTCATGAGCGCGCCGTCGGCTCGCCGCCAGGCGAGCTGAACGCGAGTCGAATGACGCAGCGTTGGCAGATGCAGGACTTGTTGCGCAGGTCGGGATGGACGCGGTCGAGGATGTCCTGCGAGAATGTGACGTCGGCGCACCAGCAGCTTGCGGCGCCGCGTTCGGCGCCGCAGTCGTTGGCCTCACCGCACAGCGGACACCGCGTCGGGTCGACCGTCTCCATCGAACGTCAGGCCGGTGTCGACGGCGTGTAATCCAGGTTCTGGCCGAGCCAGCGTTCGACGTCGGCCACCGGCATGTCCTTGCGGACCGCGTAGTCGGCCACCTGATCCTTGTCGATGCGGCCGAGCGTGAAGTAGCGCGACTCGGGGTGCGCGAAGTAGAGACCGCTCACGCTGGAACCCGGCCACATCGCGTACGACTCGGTGAGCACGATGCCGGCCGCCGCCTCGGCGTCGAGCAACTGCCAGAGCGTGCCCTTCTCCGTGTGATCCGGGCACGCCGGATAGCCTGCCGCGGGACGGATGCCGCGATACCGCTCCTGAATGAGGTCTTCCGGCGTGAACGTCTCGGCGAGGCCATAGCCCCACTCGTCGCGCACGCGCTTGTGCAGGTACTCGGCGAAGGCCTCGGCGAGCCTGTCGGCGATGGCCTCGGCCATGATCGCGTTGTAGTCGTCGTGCTGCGCGCGGAAGCCGTCACACAGTTCCCGCAGGCCGAGGCCCGCCGTCACGGCGAACGTGCCGATGTGATCGGGCAGGCCCGTCTCGACGGGCGCGATGAAGTCACCGAGCGACCGGCACGGCTGATCGGCGCGATCCATCTGCTGGCGCAGGAAGTGGAAGCGGGTGCGCTCGACGGCGCGCGTCTGGTCGGTGAAGACCACGACGTCCCCGCCAATGGCGTTGGCCGGGAAGAAGCCGTACACGCCGCGGGCGCGCAGCAGATCCTCGGCGATGATGCGGTCCAGCAGCGCGTTGGCTTCCGAGAAGATCAGCCGCGCCTGCGCGCCGTACTTCTCATCGTCAAGGATGCGCGGATAGATGCCTTTCAGCTCCCACGTGTGGAAGAACGGCGTCCAGTCGATGTACTCGCGCAGCGTCGCCAGGGGCACCTCGATCGCACGCACGCCCGTGAAGGCCGGCTGCGCAATGTCCTCGGCGCGCCATGCGATCGCCGTACGCCGTGCACGCGCGGTCTCGAAATCGACGAGCGGCTGCCGCGTCGATCCGTGGCTCTTGCGAATGTTGGCGTAGTCGGCCTCGTGCTGCGCGACGAACGCGTCCTTGCCGTCTTCGCTCAGGAGACTCGTGGCAACCGGTACCGCCCGGCTGGCGTCGAGCACGTGGATGACGGGCTGCTTGTAGTGCGGCGCGATCTTGATCGCCGTGTGCGCGCGGCTCGTCGTTGCGCCGCCGATGAGCAGCGGCAGCGTGAAGCCCTGGCGCTCCATCTCGCGCGCCACGTGCACCATCTCGTCGAGCGACGGCGTGATGAGACCGCTGAGGCCGATGATGTCGGCGTTCTCGGCGCGCGCGCGTTCGAGGATCTTCTCGCAGGGCACCATCACGCCCATGTCGATCACCTCGTAGTTGTTGCACGCGAGCACCACGCCGACGATGTTCTTGCCGATGTCGTGGACATCGCCCTTGACGGTGGCGAGCACGATCTTGCCCTGCGTCCTCACCGTCTGGCCAGCCGCGGCGAGCGCGGCCTTCTCGGCATCCATGAAGGGGAACAGGTACGCGACGGCCTTCTTCATCACGCGCGCCGACTTGACGACCTGCGGCAGGAACATCTTGCCCGCGCCGAAGAGATCGCCCACCACGCCCATGCCGTCCATCAGCGGCCCCTCGATCACCGCCAGCGGACGACCCAGCTTGGCTCGCGCCTCTTCCGTGTCTTCGTCGATGTACGTGTCGATGCCCTTGACGAGCGCGTGCGTAAGGCGCGCCTCCACGGTTCCGAGCCGCCACTCCTCGGTCTTCTTCTCGTCGCTTGCCGCACCGGTGCCCGCGGCCTTCAACGCCTCACCGAACGTCACGAGGCGTTCTGTCGCGTCGGGTCGCCGGTTCAGCAGCACGTCCTCGACGAGCACCTTCAGCTCGGGCTCGATTTCCTCGTACACCTCCAGCATCCCGGCGTTGACGATGCCCATGTCCATGCCGGCGGCAATGGCGTGATACAGGAACGCCGAGTGCATCGCCTCGCGGACCACGTTGTTGCCGCGGAAGCTGAACGAGATGTTCGACACGCCGCCGCTGACCTTCGCGTGCGGCAGGTGCGTCTTGATCCAGCGCGTGGCCTCGATGAAGTCCACGGCGTAGTTGTCGTGCTCCTCCATCCCCGTGGCCACGGTGAGGATGTTGGGGTCGAAGATGATGTCCTCGGGCGGGAAGCCGATCTCGTCGACGAGGATGCGATACGCCCGTGCGCAGATCCGGATCCTGTCGGCATACGTCGCCGCCTGCCCCTCCTCGTCGAACGCCATCACCACCACGGCCGCGCCGTACCTGTGGATCGTGCGCGCGCGCTCGCGGAAGGTCGCCTCGCCTTCCTTCAGCGAGATCGAGTTGACGATCCCCTTGCCCTGGAGGCAGGCGAGTCCGGCTTCGAGGACCTCCCACTTCGAGGAGTCGATCATGAAGGGGACCTTCGCGACCTCGGGCTCGCTTCCGAGGAGTTGCAGGAAGCGCGTCATCGCGGCGACGCCGTCGATCATCCCTTCGTCCATGCAGATGTCGATGACGTTCGCGCCGTTCTCCACCTGCTGCCGCGCGACGCTCACGGCCTCGTCGTACTTACCGTCCTTGATGAGCCGCGCGAACTTCGGCGAGCCGGCCACGTTGGTGCGCTCGCCGATCATCATGAACACGCCGGGCTGCTGCACGAACGGCTGCGAGCCCGAGAGCTGCAGGGGCCGCGGCACGGTCACGCTGCGGCGGCGGACCTCGTCGCCGGTGATGGCGCGCGCAGGTATCGCGCGGCCCGGCTGATCGTCGAGCGCCTTCGCGATCGCGGCGATGTGTGCCGGCGTGTTGCCGCAGCAGCCGCCGGCGATGTTGATGAGGCCGTCCTTGGCGAAGTGGCCGAGGTGCCGCGCCATGTCGTCCGGTTCGAGGTCGAATCCCGTGGGCGACAGCGGGTTCGGCAGGCCGGCGTTGGGATAGCACGAGATGGCGGCCGACGACTTCGACGCGAGCTGCTCGAGGAACGGGTACATCAGGTCTGGCCCGAGCGAGCAGTTCAGGCCCACGGACAGCGGGTTCACGTGCGCCACGGCGGTCCAGAACGCCTCGACCGTCTGCGCCGAGATCATCGTCTCGCCGCCGCGTCCGACGGCCGCCGAGATCATGATCGGTAAGCGGATGCCATCCTGTGCGAAGACGTCCTGGATGGCGACGAGCGCGGCCTTCGCGTTGAGGGAGTCGAAGATGGTCTCGACGAGGAGGACGTCGGACCCGCCGGCGATGAGCGCGCGGACCTGTTCGGTGTACGCGATCCTGACCTGGTCGAAGGTGACGACGCGGAAGCCCGGGTCGTCGGCGTCGGGGGAGTTGGAGAGCGAGACAGTGAGCGGCCCGATGGCTCCGGCGACGAAGCGCCGGCGGCCCGTGGCATCCGCCACGCGGTCCGCCCACTCGCGACATTGTCGTGCGGAGCGTTCGTTGATCTCCCACGCGAGATCGCGCAGGAACCGATCCTCGATGATGCCCTGGTAGAACGCCGGATCCTTGCGGCCGCCGTGCTCGCGCGGGTCGTCGACGAAGAACTCGCTCTGGCTGATCGATGTGGCGCCGAACGTGTTCGTCTCGATGATGTCCGCGCCCGCCTCGAGGAAGCGACGGTGGATGTCGCAGATCATCTCCGGCTGCGTCAGCGAGAAGATGTCGCCGTTGTTGAGGAGGTCCTTCGGCGCGTCGCGGAAGCGCTCGCCGCGGATGTCGGCCTCGGTCATCCCGTACGTACGGATGGTGGTGCCCATCGCGCCGTCGATGATGGCGATGCGCGTCGCGATGAGCTCTTCCAGCGGGTGCCTCTCGAGAGGGGCCTCGGAGGAATCGTGCGCACGGTGAAAAGGCGAAGCAGCCGCTGTGGTCATGAAGGAGTTCTCAAACGTAACATCCACGAATCTACCTTTTGTGATGGATGGATGCAAGGGACGGCAACCGGCAACCGGCAACGGGCAACCGGATGCTCGGGATCCCAGGAGTTCAGGTACCCGGCGTATGCTCTGCGGCATGGTTGCCTTGCGTGCGCGTCTGTTCCTGTCGCTGGCGCTCTGCGGTATGGTCCTGATTGCCCCGCCGTTGGCCGGTACGGCGTGCGCGCAGGTGGCGGCGCCGGCGGCGTCGGCCAGCCTCGACATCCCGGACAACGACGAGGGGCTGCCCGGCGTGGGCCCGCTGCGACGCCATACATGGTTCAGGAAGCTGTGGCACGACAAGCGGACGGCGTGGGCGTCGCAGGTGCAGCAGGATCAAGGGGCCGTCGTCCTGCTCGGCGATTCGATCACGCAGGGCTGGAACGACCGCCTGCCGGCGGCGTTCCCGGGGATGAAGGTCGCCAACCGCGGGATCAGCGGCGACACCTCGCGCGGCGTGCTCCTGCGTCTGCAGGGCGACGTCATCGCGCTCAACCCGAAGGCCGTCGTCCTCCTCATCGGTACCAACGACATCGAAGAAGGTGCGCGCCCGGACGTCGTCGAGCGCAACGTCAAGGCGATTCTCGAAGCGCTGCGCGCGCACAACCCGCGCATGCCGATCGTGCTGTGCGAGGTGTTCCCCAGTTCGAGCACGAAGAACCGTCCCACTGCGGTGATCAAGGAGACCAATGCGCGCCTGCTGGCGCTCGTGAAGCACGACGCGCAGGTCACGCCGATCGACACGTGGCGGCTCTGGGCCACCGCCGAAGGCGACGCGCCGATCGCGGAGTTCCCTGACCTCCTGCACCTCAACGACGCCGGGTACGCGCGCTGGACGGCGGCGCTGCGTCCAGTGCTCGAATCGCTCGGGCTGTTCACGCCGGCGCCGACGGCGTTCGCCCTTGAACCCGGGTTCGAGGCGCTGTTCAACGGCCGCGACCTCACGGGCTGGGGCTATCGCGTCACCACCGAGCAGGAGCGGGCCATGGCGGCGCGCTGGAAGGAGAAGGACCCCATCAACGCCGCCTCGTGGCCTGTCGTCGACGAGCCCGTGCAGTTCGATGGACGTACGTCGAGCGCCGACGGGCGCTGGCACGTGATCGCCGATCACATCGCGGCGCTCACGCCTCCGGCCGGCCGCAGCATCCAGCAGTTGTGGACGACGCGGAGCTTCGACGGCGACTTCGTGCTGAAGCTCGAGTTCCGCGCGACGCCGAACGCCGACGGCGGCGTGTTCCTTCGCGGGCCGCAGCTCCAGGTGCGCGACTACAGGTTGGCGGGTCCTTACACGTCGCTCGCGTCGTATCGGCCGCAGGAGTGGAACGAGCTCGTCGTGACGGTGAAGGGCGAGACGGCCCTGGTCACGTGCAACGGCGAGGTCATCGAGAAGGCCTTCGTCGTCCCCGCGTCGGGCCCCATCGGGCTCGAAGCCGATCGTGGACAGATGGAATACCGCCGCATCCGCATCTCGCAGTCGCGCTGACCGGGCGGCGCGTCAGGCGAGCGCGCGCGTCAGCAGCGCGTACGCCTGCTGGCGCGCCTCGTCGGGGAAGTCGTGATCGGCGTCCGGATGGATCACCGTGAGGCCATCAGGCGCGCCGAGCAGCCGGTAGACGGGCCGCGCGGCAGCGGCGATGCGATCCACGCTCGCCCAGCGGAAGTTCGAGTCGCGCAGCGGTGCGCTGATGAAGCACGGGCGCGGCGCGAGCGCGCCGATCATCTCGGCGAAGTCGAAGGGGATGGCGTCGAGCCGGCCGGCGTAGTCGAGCAGCCGCGGCATGTAGCGGAGCTGACACCAGCCCTTCTCCGGCTGCCAGACCTGCGGATTGCCATCGTAGTAGTCCGTGTACAGGTCGAGCCCGCAACTGGAGACGACGGCCGCGATCCGTTCGTCGAACACGGCGGTGTAGACGGCGTTGTGTCCGCCCAGTGAGTGTCCGATCGCGCCGACGCCGCCGGGCCGCACGAACGGCAGCGACTCCAGCAGGTCCACGCCGCGCATGTTGTCCCAGATGGCCTTCATCGTCCCGCTCACGTAGCCGAGTCCGCGAACGTCAGGTTGATAGCGGGCGAGCAGTGGATAGGACGGTGCGAGCGTCACGAAGCCGCGTTCGGCGAGTTCGGCGGCATACGCGCGGTTCGGGCGTCCGCCGAGACCGACGACCACGTCGTGGCCGATTTCGTGGTCGGTTGGATGCAGGCACAGGATGGCGCGTGCGGATGCGCGTCCAGACAGCGCGGTCTTGGGCACGAGCAGCCACGCCGGCGTTCGCGAGCCCGGCTCCGACGCATACGTGATCGCCCGGCGCACGTAGGTGCCGGCATCCACCTCACTCGTGATCTGGATGTCGAGCGGCGTCCGTCGTTCGCTGCCTGGCACCGGTCCCATCACGTCCTGCATCGCGCTGGCGATCGCGGCGCGTCGTCGGCGCCATTCTGCAGGCGTGGTGACGGAACGAATCGCGCCCGCATCATCCCGATAGAGGAGCAGGTCGAGGCGATCGAGCCTGGCGGGGCCGGACGGCTGACCCTGCGCATGCGCGCGCACTGTCGCACCACACGCAGCGGCACCGAGTCCCTGCAGGAACGTTCGACGACTCGGAGACCAGATCATGCGCCGCACTTCACCGCAACGTGTGTCACTGCGTCAACCAGAGGTGCAGCCGCCGCATTTTATCCGGCGGACGGGTGACGCGCCTGGTGTGCCCCGTCAGTCGGGCAGCGCGAACGCCACGATCGTGCCGCCGGCGGGCCTGCCTGACTTCCCGCCACCGGCCGAGATCACCACGTACTGCTTGCCGTTGGCCATGTACGTACTCGGCGTGGCGGTGCCACTGAAGGGCAGCGTCGCCCGCCACAACACGCGGCCCGTCTTCTTGTCGAACGCGCGGAACGTCTCGTCTGCCGACGCGCCGATGAAGATCAGGCCGCCCGCCGTGACGACGGGGCCGCCGTAGTTCTCGGTGCCCGTCGGCGGAATGCCGCGCGCGGTGAGTTCGGGATACTCGCCGAGCGGCACCTTCCACAGCAGTTCGCCGGTGTTCATGTCGACGGCGTTCAGCGTGCCCCACGGCGGTTTGATCGCGGGATAGCCTTCGCGATCGAACCAGCGCTGGAATCCACCGAATGCATACGGCGGCTCGACCTCCGTGTCATCGTCGGCCTTCGCGTTCGTCGCAGGCGTCTCCGCGCCGAAGAGGAACCCGACGATGGCGGTGCGCTGGCGCTGACTGAGACGCTCGAAGGGCGGCATGCGGCCGCCCCCCTGGACGATCACGTTCGCCACGTATTCCTGCGTGCGCGTGCCTTTCAATGTGTCGAGTCGCGGCATGCCTCCGCGTGGATCACCGCGTCGATCGGCACCATGACAGGCAGCGCAGTGAACCAGGTACTGCCGGTGGCCCAGGCTCAACGCCGCGCCCGACTCGTCGCGCGTCGGGATCATCCTGTAGAACCACGGGATCTCGTTGACGTTCGCGTAGAGCACGCCGTCGGGATCGACTGCCGCGCCACCCCACTCGAAGCCCCCGTCCGGGCCGGGGAACAGGATCGTCTCGTCGGTGCTCGGCGGCGGCATGGCACCGGCGTTGCCGCTGCGCGCGAGGCGCTCGCTCGTGAGCAGGCTCGCCATGGGCGAGATGTCCGACACATCGTCTGCGGTATAGCGCTGGCGCATGAGCGGCGCGGGCTTCTCGGGCACGGGTTGCGTGGGCCACACCTGCACGCCGGGAATACGCGCGGGCGTCGTCGGACGCTCGTGGATCGGCCACAACGGCACGCCCGTCACGCGATCGAACGCGAAGAGCAGCCCGTGCTTGGTGCCCTGCGCGACGGCGTCGATGCGTTTGCCGTCGTGCGTCACGCTGAGCAGCGTCGGCGGCGCGGGCATGTCGAGGTCCCACAGATCGTGATGGACGATCTGGTAGTGCCAGAGACGGCGCCCCGTGTTGGCGTCGAGGGCGATCACCGAATTGGCGAACAGGTTCTCGCCGTACCTGTCGGCGCCCCAGAAGTCGGGCCCCGCGGTCTCGGTGGAGACGTACACGATGCCGCGCTGTTCATCCACCGAATGCCCGGACCAATCCGACGCGCCGCCGATCGTCTTCCACGCGTCTGGCGGCCACGTCTCGTAGCCTTCTTCACCGGGCCGCGGGATCGTGCGGAACGTCCACTTCAGTTCGCCTGTCCGTACGTCGAACGCCCTGATGCCGCCGGCCACGTCTTCCGGGATGAGCCCGCCGAGGATCAGCAGGTCCTTGTACACGACGCCCGGTGTGTTCAGCTTGACCGATGGCGTGCCGCCGAGGCCGAGCCCACGTCCGAGGTGGATAGAGCCGTTGTCGCCGAACGTGCGAATCGGCTTGCCTGTCGCTGCGTCGAGCGCGTACAACCATGTGCCGGCCGACGTGAACACGCGCCTGTCGCTGCCGTTGGCCCAGTACGCGAGTCCGCGCTGCCTGTTGCCGACGGCGTCTTCGCGTTCCGTCAGCGGATCGAAGCGCCACCGCACGGCGCCCGTTGCCGCGTCGAGCGCGAAGACGTGCCGCGCCGGCGACGCCGTGAAGAGCACACCGTCGACGATCAAGTTGTTCGTCTGGTAGTCCCCCTTCGCGACAGGCGTCGTCTTGTCAGCGGCTGCTGACGCGATCGTGTCGAACGTCCACGCGACCTTCAGCCCGCTCACGTTGGCCGTCGTGATCTGGTCGAGCGTGGAGTAGTGCGTGGTCCCCTTGTCGCCGAGATACGACGACCAGTCCGCCCCCGCCCCGAACGGCGGCGCGGCCGTCGAGCCGCAACCCGCCACTGCGAGCGCGACACTCACGATGCAGGCCAGGGCCCGCACGCTCGATTTCCTGTTGCCGGTCGCCGGCGACCAGTCATTCATCATTCGGCATTCCGCATTTCCGTGTCACGTCGTCCAGCCGCCGTCGATCACGTGGATCGCGCCCGTCGTGAAGGACGACTCGTCAGACGCGAGGTAGACCGCGAGCTGCGCGATCTCCTCCGGCATGCCCAGGCGGCCCATGGGTTGGCGCGCGCGGAAGGCCGCGTGGACGTCCTGTTCGTTCTGCCCGCTCGCGGTGGCCTGCGTGCGGATGCGTGCGCGCAGCGACGGCGATTCGACGGTGCCCGGACAGATCGCGTTGCAGCGGATGCCCCGGCCCACGAAGTCGGCCGCGATGGCTTTCGTGAGGCCGATCACGGCTGCCTTGCTCGCGCCGTACGCGAAGCGATTCGGCACGCCGGTGACGCTCGACGCCACCGACGACATGTTGACGATCGAGCCGCGGCCCTGCGCGAGCATGGCCGGCAGGAACGCGCGCGCGAGGCGATACTGCGCCTTCACGTTCAGGTCGAACGCGCGGTCCCACTGCTCTTCGTCGCAGTCGAGGATGGTGCCCGCCGGTACCATGCCGGCGCAGTTGAAGAGCACGTCGATCGCGCCGACGTCGGCTGCCAGCGCGGCGATCGCGTCACCGTCAGTCACGTCGAGCACACGCGTCTCGCACCCGGTCAGCGTGGCCAACGTGCCGGGATCGATGTCGGTGGCGATCACCAACGCGCCTTCCCGGACGAACGCCTCGGCGCTCGCCCGCCCGATCCCCTGCCCCGCCGCCGTGATGAGCGCGCGCTTCCCAGTCAGTCGTCCAGCCACAGGTGTCCTTCAGGTGAAATGCCGCGATGCCGCGATGCCGAAATGATGGACATCCGGTGCCCGATGCCCGGTGCCCGGTGCCCGACTACGCAAACAGGTCTCGCACCGGTTTCCCGAGTCCGTCGCGTGTGACGTAGACGGGGCGACGTTCGACCGTGTAGGCCGTGTCTGGCGGAATGCCGAGGGCGTGGAAGATTGACGCGTGGAGGTGTTCGACGGGCACCGGGTTCTCGATCGTCGTACACGGACGCTCCTCGGCGGTCTTGCCGTACACGAACCCCTTCTTCACGCCGCCGCCGAACATGAGCACCGAACCCGCGGCCGTGAAGTGGCGATGCATGCCGTAGTGGCGCGGGTCGGTCATCACGTCCGGGATGTCGATCGCCTGGTCCTTCACTTCCTTGCCGACCTTTCCTTCGGTGACGGCGTCGCGCCCGAACTCGCTCGCGAGCACCACCAGCGTGCGGTCCAGGAGCCCGCGCTCCTCGAGATCGCGCACGAGCTGCGCGATCGGTGCGTCGATCAGCGCCTTCATCGCTTCCGCGCGCGAGTGCCCGTGTTCGTGCGTGTCCCAGTAGACGAACGGGATGTACTCCGACGTCACCTCGACGTAACGCGCGCCGCCTTCGACGAGCCGCCGCGCGAGCAGGCAGCCCTGGCCGAAGCGGCCGGTATTGTACGCGTTGAACGACGCTTCGGGTTCGAGCGCGAGATCGAAGGCCTTCGCGGCCGGCGATCGCAGCAGGCGATCGGCGCCGTCGAGCGCGCGCACGAGCGATTGCCGCTGGAAGTCGCTGCCGTACTGATGGACCGGCTCGCGCGAGAGCAGTTGCTCGAAGAGTTGTCTGCGGCTCTGGAAGCGCGACGTCCCGAGCGACTTCGGCGGCCGCACGGCCGACGCGGCGTCCTGCGGATCGACGATGAGGAACGGGCCGTGCTCGGTGCCGAGGAACCCGGCGGTGTGGAACGCCTTGAGCGTGCCGATCTCGCCCGCGCCCTCGACGGTCTGGCCGATCGTGATGAACGCCGGCATGTCGGGATCGCGCGGCCCGAGCGTGCGCGAGATCGTGGCGCCGATGTGCGGCATCGCCATCGGCTGCGGCGGGATGTAGCCCGTGTGCCAGTGGTACTGGTGCCGCGAGTGCAGGATGAAGCCGAGGTCGGCCGCGTTGAACGTGCGGATCACGGTGCCGCGATCGATCACGCTGCCGATGCGTTCGAGGCCCTTCGTGAACTTGATGTGATCGACGGCCGTGTCGATCGTGGGGAACGTGCTGAGTACGTCGTTGATGGGCACGCCCGGCGCGTACGGCGTGTAGCGCTTGGGATCGAACGTTTCCGTCTGTGCCATGCCACCGGCCATCCACAGCACGATGACGGCGTCGGCAGTGGCGTGACGCGGTGCGCTGCCCTGTGCGCGAACCAGCGGGGGCTCGCTCCCTGCCAGCGCCGCGAGCGTGCCGGCGGCCGTCGTGCCGATGAACTGCCGGCGCGACAGGCTCGCATGGATGCGTCGCTCCTCGCGCGTGAGCGCGCTCAGGTCCTCGTCGTGCGGATGCGGACGTGTGTTCACGGCAGCCTCAGTAGATCAACTGGAACTCTGGCTTCATCAGCAGCGCCCAGATCAGGTCCGCGACGCCGGCCGACGACAGGCGCCCGTCGCTGGCCCCGATGCTGGCTCCGTCGCTCACGGCGCGTTCGGCGGCCGCGCGCTCGGCTGCGTCTGGCGCACGCCCGAGTGCGTGCCGGAACAACCGATCGACGAGCAGGCGTGCATCGTTCGTCGAGTGCGGGGCCGGCAGCGGCGGCGTGCCACCCGGTGGCAGCGGCCGATCGAGATCGGGCGCCGCGTCGAACACGAAGAAGCGCACCGACGGATTGAGCGTCGAGCCGATCTCGGTGCGCGAATTGGCGACGTCGACCGTGCCCCTGAGTCGCACGAAGCCCTTGCCCGCGATGTCGTAGCGTCGTACCGACGGCGCCGTCACAGGCAACTGCGTCGACTCCGCGCGCGTGGATGCCAGCGCGAGACGCGTGCCGGTGCCGCGTTCGTTCGCGGCTTCGACCGACTCGGGATAGCGATCGTCTGGCACGGGCTGGAGTGACGCGACAGGAGTCTCGCGCCCCGACGCGTCGACGAGCACCGCGTCGACCCACACGGGACGGACGCGCTCGGGGACGTTGGATCCCGTGTCCTGCACGACGAGCCAGAGCGACGCGCTGGACGAGACGTCGATGTCGAATCCGCGAGCCTTCGGTGCGCGGCCCGCCACCGACGCCGTGTACCTGCTGAACGTGTCCGACGTCAGGTCCCCCGTGAGCCGGCGTGCCCCTCGCGCCAGCCACTGCGTCAGGCGTTCGCCATTCACCAGCTCCAGCGCCTGCGGCGTCGTCGCATCGTCGGGCCGCGTGGAGATCACCTGGTCGCGGACGGGCCGTCCGAGCGCGCGCGTCAGGGACGAGGACGCTGCTCTCCACTCGCGTCCGTAGACGCCGACCGATGTCGGATCCGAATCGACGCGGAGCGCGTTGGTCTGCGGCGCGGCAGGTGCGCGCGGCGCGGGCGGTCCCGGCCACGTACTCCACTCGCCTGTAAGAGCGCCGATGGCGTCGGCGAACTGTTCGGCCGTCAGGCGGCGGACTTCCGGCCCCGCGAAGACGTAACCCTTCGCTGACGGCTCGGCCTGCCGCGCCACGGCGTGCATCTGGTAGGCGCGCGACGACATGATCGTCGCGATGAGGTGCTGCACGTCGTAGTCGTGCGCGACGAAGTCGGCGGCCAGCCAGTCGAGCAGCTCGGGGCTCCACGGCTTCGTGTCCATCTCGTCGGAGCTGGCGACGATGCCGTAGCCGAGGAGACGCTCCCAGACGCGGTTGACGAGCGTGCGCGGCATGCGCCCGTTACGCGGGTCCGTGAACAGCGTTGCCGCTGCCGCGCGCCTGTCGTCGAGGCTGTCGCCGTGCGGCGATGCGGCGATCTCCGGGAAGGGGAAGAGCGGTCCCGTGTACTCGTCGCGTGCGACGTCGCAGCGATACAGGCGCAGTTTCGGTTCGGGCGAGAAGTAGGCGGCCAGGCCGTAGGCGTCGACGAGGCGCCACCGGCTCACGAAGCTGTCGTGGCACGCGTTGCACTTCATGTTGACGCCGAGAAACACCTGCGCCGTGTTCTGCGATGCCTGCATCCACGGCGTGACGGCGGCGCTCGTCTCGCCGCGCCAGTTCACGCCCGTGAGGAAACCCTTCGGGGCGTCGGCGCCCGATGGATTCAGCAGCGCGGCGACGAACGCGTCGTAGCGCTGGTTCTCGCGCAGCGCGCGCAGCAGCCACGGCGTGATGCTCGTGCGGCTGTCCTGTTCGGCGAAGTAGCTGACACCGTCCTCGTTCCTGAGGAGATCGTTCCAGAACGACATCCAGTGCTCGGCGTAGCGATCGCGATCGGCGAGCAGCGTGGCGACGAGGCGTGCGCGCTTGTCGGCAGCGCGATCGGCGACGAATGCACGCAACGCGTCGGGTTCCGGCAGCAGGCCCTGGATGTCGAGATGCGCGCGGCGCGCGAACTGCGCGTCGTTCACGACGGGGGGTGGACTCCCTCGACGCCTGGCGGATGCCGTGGCGACTGGAGTGACGGTCGGCAGACTGGAGAGGTACGCGGCAACGAACCTGTCGACAGGCTGTTGCCACGATGCCCACACCACAGGTGGCAGCGACGGTTGCGTGAGCGCGAACGGCGCCTCCCACGGTTGCGGCGCCGGTGGAGACGTCGGGGTGCGTCGGGCACCTTCATCGATCCAGGCGCGGATCAGCGTGAGGCGGCCCTCGTCGAGTGGATCCTCGCCCTTGGGCATCAGCGGTTCGACGCGGCCCGTGAGGCGATCCAGCAGGAGGCTGCGCGCGCTCGCACCGGGTCTCACCGACGCGCCGCTGCGTCCGCCTTCGAGGAGGTCGTCATAGGTGGCGACCGACAAGCCGCCCTTGCGCGTTTCGCCGTCGTGGCAGTCGGCGCAGAACTCGTCGAGGATCGGCGCGATCTGCGCGTCGTAGTCGATGCGCCCCACACTCTGCTTCGACGCAGCCGTCGTCCCCGCTGTCGTTGCCGTCGTGGGTGCACCGGGCACCGGCGTCTGCGCGCGCATCAACGCCGTCGCCAGCCAGAGGATGCCGGTCCCCACGAGCCACACTCGGGTCATGGGGGACAGAGTAATGCTGAATGGCGAATGAGGAATGGGGAATTGACGGCAACCGGCAACCGGCAACGGGCAACCGGAGGTTCTGATGGAGGCCAGGGCCCGCCGTAGCGCATCGCGCGAAGGCGGAAGCCCCTGGCTCGCGAGCGGCAACCGGTTGCCGGGTTGCCCGTTGCCGGCGTTGTTACGCCACTTCCACTGCGGGTTCGTCGACGTAGCGTGGCTTGTCGAGGCGGGATGTGTCCGCGAGGTCGGCGAAGCACTCGGCGGCGCGGGGGGCGATCGACCTGACCTCGGTCCAGCTCGGATGCGCGGGCACCGACGGGCAGCCGCTGGCGACGCAGCGTTCGAGCGCGGCCACGAACTGGCCGGCCGTGTGCGCCTCCATGGCGGCGTCGTAAGAGAGGCCGTTGATGGCGGCGTCGGCCTCGTACGCGTCGAGCAGGTGCTGCACCTCATGGCGGTGATGGGCCACGACGTATCGCATCAGGCGGCTGTCGATCGCCACGCCATCCCGGCGAAGTGCGTCGAGCAGCGTGGCCACGATCTGCTCGACCATCGTTGTCAGCCCCGCGCTGTCGGATTCGGTGCCGATGGGGCGATGACGATGCTCGTACTCGTCGGCGATGTCCACCTGGCACGCGCGATACCGCGCCTGACGACGGTGGACTTCGGCGAGCGTGCCGATCTCGAGCCCCCAGCCACCGTGGATTGGCAGCTCCGTGGCGAGCGCGCGCGAGAAGGCCACTTCACCGGCGAGGGGATAGCGGCAGTCGGCGAGGAACGCGGGCAGCCGCGACGGCACGTCGACCGCCTGGAGAGCGCGCAGCAACGGCGCTACGAGCAGGCGCGTCACCCGCCCGTACATGCGCGTCGTCACGCGGGCGTAGAAGCCCTTTGCGAAGTCGTACGGCCTGGCCGGGATGACGAGCGGCGCGAGCAGGCGGCTCACCATGGCCGGCGTGTACGACTCGATGTCGCAGTCGTGCATCGCGATGACGTCGCTGCCCTGACCGGCGAGCGCCGTGCACAGACCCATCCAGCAGGCGTGTCCCTTGCCGTGCGGCTGGATGGCGACGCCCTGCTTGTCGAGCGCCTTGGTGATGGCCGTGACGGCCGGATCGTCGAGGCGGACGAGCGAAGCGGGAATCCTGACGTTGCGCAGCAGGCGCTCCGCGTCGGCATGCTGGCGTTCGCTGGCGTGTCCGAGCACGACGATCACGCGTCCGATCAGCGGCGTGCCCGAGAGCAGCCGCAGCATGCGCGGGAATGCCGTCGTCTCCAGTTCCTGCGCGAGCGCGGGCAGCACAAGCGTGGTGGACAGCCCTGACGCCTGCGTCCTGGTCAGATGGACGTCGGCCGTGTGCGCGCCGATGAGGCCCGGCCGGCCGAGGCGGTGGATGGTCGGGAGGAAGCGGGGCTGGTGGAAGTCGGCCATTGTTCACTGGTCTCCGTGCTTCCCAGACGGTACCGGCAGCGGCACGTCATGACCATCCGGTGAAGGGGGGAGAGGCCGGCTCAGGTGTGCAGGGGATGGTGCTCGACGGGTGGAGGGGGTAGGCTCGGAGGGCGTGCGTCTTCACTCGCTCAAGACGTGGCCCGTGGCCGCTGCGGCGCTGACGGGCCTCCTCGTGGTGATCACCGCGTCGCTGCTGACCACGGCGCGACGTGCGGAGGTCATCTATGGCGAGATCGACGCGCTCAATCGTCACCATCGCGAGATCGAGACCACGCTGCGGCGATTGCGGTCCGACGTGCATCTGTCGGGCATCTTCATCCGCGACTACCTGCTGGATCCGTCGCGCGACAAGGCGCCCGAGTATCGCGCGCAGTTGACGGATCTGCGCCAGCAGCAGGCGGAGGCCGTGGCCGAACTCGGGACGCTGCCGCAGGCGGATGGCCTTGTCGACGTCGCGAGTCTCAAGGTCAAGCTCGATGACTACTGGCAGGCCTTCGAGCCGGTATTCGACTGGAACATCATCCAGAAGGTGCTCAACAGCACCAGCTTCCTGCGCAACGAGGTGCTGCCGCGGCGCGAAGCCGTGCTGGCGATCGCCCGCGACATCGAAGCGCTCAACGACGCGAACCTCGTCTCGCAGCGCGCGGCCGTGGCCCGCAAGCAGGAGGCGTTTCGCGCCGATCTCCGGCGTGTGCTCTGGCAGAGCGTGATCGTCGGTGCGCTGGTGGCCATCACGGCCGTGCTCGCGCTGCGCACCGCCGAGCGCCGCTCCGACGAGGAACGCGATCGTGCCGAGCAGGCCGAGGAGCACATGCGGCACCTCTCGCACGGGCTCGTGTCGATGCAGGAAGAAGAGCGCCGCAAGCTGTCGCGCGAACTGCACGACCACGTGGGGCAGATGCTCACGGCGCTGCGCATGGCGATCGGACGTGCCGAGCGCGTCGATTCACCCGTCGCGCGGACAGCCGTGCTCGCCGATGCGCGGACGCAGGTGGACGAGCTCATCGAGTCCGTGCGCGATCTGTCGCTCGGCCTGCGCCCCAGCATGCTCGACGACTTCGGATTGTCGCCCGCGCTCGAGTGGCTTGCGCGTGACTTCCAGCGTCGCGCGGATCTCGACGTCCGGCTCACCATGTCGGGGCCGATGACGGCACTCTCCGACGCGCAGCGGACGTGCATCTATCGCGTCGTGCAGGAGGCGCTCACCAACTGCGCACGCCATGCCGCGGCAACTCACGTCGATGTTCTGGTGGCCGTCGAAGGTCCGTCGGTGCTCGTGTCGGTGAAAGACGATGGGCGGGGCGTCGAGAGGACGCGTGCGACCAACGGCCTCGGTCTGGTAGGGATCGCGGAGCGTGCGCGCGAGCTCGGCGGCACGTTCGACATCGGACCGGGCGCGGCCGACACGGGCACGCACCTGCGCGTCAGGCTGCCGATGCGGCCGGCGCAGGCCGAGGAGGCGCTGGATGCGGCTGTTGCTGGCTGACGACCACGCCATCGTGCGCCGCGGCATGCGCGCGTTGATCGACGCGCAGGACACGTTGACGGTCGTGGCCGAAGCGGCTGACGGCGTGGAGGCCGTGGCCCTGTGCGAGCAGCACAAGCCCGACATCGCGGTGCTCGATGTCGCCATGCCGCGGCTGTCGGGCATCGACGTCGCCGAGCGCGTACGGCGCCTGCCCAATCCGCCGCACGTGATCATGCTCAGCATGCACGCCGACGAATCGTACATCCTGCGCGCGCTCAACGCCGGCGCTGGCGCGTACCTGCTGAAGGACGCCACCGACGAGGATCTACTCCCCGCGATCCAGGCCGTCACGAAGCGGCGCCATTACTTCAGCGAAGCCGTGGGTCGCCTGCTGTCGGAGGACTTCATCGCGCAGTTGCGTCGTCGTGGGCTTACGGATTCCTACGAGCTCCTCACCGATCGCGAGAAGGAGGTGCTCCTCCTCCTCGCGCACGGCCGCTCGAACAAGGAAGTGGCCCATGAGCTGTCAGTCGGTGTGTCGACGGTCGAGACGCACCGCGCCAACCTGATGCAGAAGCTCGGCCTGCACAGCACCGCGGAGATCGTGCTGTACGCCGTCCGCAAGCGGCTGATCAGCTGACGGGCTCAGCACGTGCGGCTCACGGCTTGTGGTTCAGGGAAGGGCGAGGTCAACGGCCGTGACGTCGCGCACTCTCGACAGGTCCATCGCGAACTGGCACGCTGATGCAGCCATGACCAACGACCTGCCTGTCACCGAACAGGAGAACGTTCGCTCGCGCGGCATCGACGCGCTCTCGATCGAGGAGACCGTCGCGCTCATCAACGACGAAGACCACCGCGTGGCCGAGGCGGTTCGTCTCGAGCTTCCGCACGTCGCGCGCGCCGTGGAGGGCATCGTCGAGCGACTGCGGCGCGGTGGACGGATGATCTACGTCGGCGCCGGCACGTCGGGCCGGCTCGGCGTACTCGACGCGTCGGAATGTCCGCCGACGTACGGCGTGTCGCCCGAACTCGTCCAGGGCATGATCGCGGGGGGCTACCAAGCCTGCCATCGCGCCGTGGAAGCGTCGGAAGACGACAGCGACGCCGGCGCACGCGACATTGCCGCACGACAGGTCAGCGCCAACGACGTCGTCGTCGGCATCGCGGCGTCTGGCCGGACGCCATACACCATCGGCGCCGTTGCGCACGCGCGGGCCATCGGCGCACTCACGGTGGCCGTGACGTGCGTGCCCGGCTCGGCGATCACTGAAGCCGCCGAGATCGCCATCGCACCGATGGTCGGTCCTGAAGTCGTCGCGGGCTCCACGCGCATGAAGGCCGGAACGGCGCAGAAGCTCGTGCTGAACATGCTGTCCACGACAGCGCTCATCAAGCTGGGCTACGTGCGCGGCAACCGCATGACCAACATGCGCGCGCGCAACTCGAAGCTGCTCGCTCGCGCCGTGCGCATCGTGGCCGGCGATGCGGGACTCGACGATGCGGCAGCCGAAGCCGCGCTGGAGCGCGCGGGCGGCGACGTGGCGACCGCCATCGTCATGGCGCGCACCGGCCGCTCGCGAGAGGACGCGCGCGAGGCCCTCGACGCCACGCGCAGCGTCATCGACGATGCAGTCGCGAGGCTGAAGGGCTGAGTGATCACAATCGATGACACCACACGCGGCATGGGGCTTGCAATCATGTCCGGCACGGTCGGTTAGGCGACCTCGAAAGGACGGACGACATGACGCGCATCACGAGCTCCATCGTGGCCCTGCTGCTGGTTTCGCACATCGGCCTGCTCTCGACCCCGGCACTCGCCGCCGGCGATCAGCCGCGTCGCGACCGCTACGAGGATCGCCGGGACCGCCGCGCCGATGAGCGCGACGCTCGCCGGGATCATCGGGACGTCCGCTGGGACGCGCGCGACGCCTACTGGGATGCCCGCGATGCCCGCTGGGATGCCCGTGACGCTCGCCGGGATCGTCGTGACGCCTACTGGGATGCGGCCCGCGACTACCGTTACGACCGCCGGTACCGTCCGCGCCGCATGACGCGGTACGACACGATCTACCGCGGTTCGGACAACCGCTACTACTGCCGTCGTGACGATGGGACGACGGGCCTGATCGTGGGCGGCATCACGGGCGGCGTGCTCGGCAACATCATCGCCCCGGGCCGCAACAAGACGCTCGGCACGATCATCGGTGCCGGCGCCGGCGCCATCATCGGCCACTCGATCGACAAGGGCGACATCGTCTGCCGGTGACGCCGGCCTCCAAGCTCACGACTTGGGGCTCCGGGACCGACCGGAGACCCACGGCCAGGGAGCGGAGGACGAAGGATTGGGGCTCACGGATCGATTCCGTGGGCCCCGTCGCCGTTTCAGGCGACGTCGTCGCGACGCGCGATGCCCGATAATGCCGGCCGGTATCGTGCAACGCGACAGGCACACGTGGCGTAGAGCAAGCGGATCGATTGTGAGGAGAGCATTCATGCGTATCAGGCCATACGTCGGTGGGAGAGTCGTGAACGTGGCGGGTGGGCTCGTCATCACCGCGTTGACGTGCGGTGCGGGGAGCGCGTTCGCGCAGTCGGTGCCGGTCCAGGCCGCGCCGTTCGAGCCGGTGAGCGGGCAGGCGGGGAAGGACGTGGTCTGGGTGCCCACGCCGCAGGTGACCGTCGACAAGATGCTCGAGCTCACGCGCGTGTCGGCAGCCGACTACGTGATCGATCTCGGATCCGGTAACGGCATCACGGTGATCTCGGCCGCGAAGAAGGGCGCCACGGCACTCGGCGTGGAGTTCAACCCCGACATGGTCGCGTTGGCGCGGCGCCTGGCCGAAGAGGCCGGCGTGAGCCAGAAGGCGACGTTCGTGCAGGGCGATCTCTTCGAGGCGGATCTCTCGAAGGCGACGGTGATCACGCTGTTCCTGCTGCCCGACATCAACGAGCAGCTCAAGCCGAAGCTGCTCGACCTGAGGCCCGGCACGCGGATCGCGTCCAACACGTTCGAGATGGGCGACTGGGAGCCGGACGTCCGCGAGACGGCGGCGCCGTGCACCTCGTGGTGCACCGCCCTGATGTGGGTGGTGCCTGCGAAGGTCGCGGGGACATGGCAGGTGGGGAAGGAGACGCTCTCGCTGACGCAGGACAATCAGATGCTCAGCGGAACGCTCGGCAGCATGCCTATCGCCGACGGCAAGATGAACGGAACCACGATCACGTTCACGGCCGGGAGCAGGACGTACACGGGCACGGTGGACGGCGCGCGCATCACGGGCAGCGGCTGGTCGGCCACGCGTCGGCAATAGGGGCCAGCGACTGCAACCGCTGGCGCGGGCACAGGACCCCGGGGCCGGGCCGCTATCGTGTACCATCAGCCGCACATGGACCGTCGAACGTTCCTGTACAGCGTCTCCATGGGGACGTTCATCGGGCTCGCGGGTCGGGCACTGCACGCGCAGGACCACGGACTCGACGTGCTGCGCATCAAGGTGGAGCAGCCCGCCATCCCGCTCACGCCACTCGGCATGCCCGGCCTGTTTCCCGGCCGCGTCATCGAGACGCACAACGCCGGCGTGATCGAGCGTGGACGCGTGTCGCAACCCGTGGTCAGGCGCATGCTGGCGAGCGGCATGACGGCGCTCACCGGCGATGCGTCGCCCGAAGACGCGTGGCGCCGTTTCATCGAGCCGACCGACGTCGTGGGCATCAAGGTGAATCCGTCGGGTTCGCCGTTCATCGTGTCGCGCGCCGAGATCGTGCGCGAAGTGATCGCGTCGCTCCGCGCGATCGGTGTGCCGGCGGCCAACATCATCGTGTTCGACAGGAACTCGAACCAGCTCGATCTCAACGGCTACCACGCGCTGATGCCGGCTGGCGTGCGCGTGGTGGGCCTCGACGATCAGTGGACGGTCGACGGTGAGCGCCACGGTGGGTACGACCGCGACGTGTTCTGCGAGATGAACTGCTTCGGTGAGCGCGAGACGCGCTCCTACCTCGGACGCATCATCTCGACGGAAGTGGACAAGATCATCAACATCCCCGTGGTGAAGGAGCACAACGCGTCGGGCGTCACCGGTTGCCTGAAGAACCTCGCGTACGGGTCGTACAACAACGTCGCGCGCACGCACGTGGCGCCGACCACGTACACGAGTCCGGCCATCGCGGTGATGTGCGCCTCGTTGCCGGTGCGCACCAAGGCCGTCCTGCACGTGATGGATGGCATCCGCGGCGGCTACCATGCGGGCCCGTTCTCGTGGAATTCGTCGTTCCATTTCGAGCCGCGCTCGATCCTGATCGGCACAGACCCTGTTGCCGTCGATCGCGTCGAGCTCGAGATGGTCGAACGCAAGCGGCGCGACGTGGGCGTACCGTCGCTGTGGGACCACGATCCGGGCAACCTCGGGAATGTCGCGCAGATGCAGGCCGATGCGCGGAGGAACCGCTTCTTTCGTCAGCCCGCGCACATTCGTGTCTCCGGCGAACTCGGGCTCGGCCGCTGGGATCTGGCGCAGATCGATCATCGTCGCGTGGAGGTGGCCTAGCATGCAAGCCGCCGCTTCCGTGAACGCGCAAGCGATGGCCGACGCGTCGGACGACTGGGTGACGCTGCTCGCCGGCAGCGATCGTCGCGGCGGCGTCGTGGCGCCGCGCATCGATGCCCCTCGCGATCTGCTGTGGCGCGTCGTGCTGCCCGACGTCGTGCGGTCGAGTCCGGTACTGGGCGGCGCGACGCTCTACGTCACATGCCGCGACGGCCTGCTCTACGCGCTCGACGCGGCCAGTGGGCGCGCACGCTGGACCTTCGACGCCGGTTCGGCGCTGCGATCGACGCCCTCGCTCTCGGGCGGCCGCGTCCTGTTCGGCGCCGACGATGGGCGCGTGTACGCCGTGGATCGCTCGTCGGGCCGTGTGTCGTGGAAGGCGTCGCTCGGGGGCGAAGTCTGGACGTCTCCCGTCGTGCTCAGGACGCTGGTCTACGCGGGGACCACGAGCGGCGTGTTCGCGGCGGTCGACGGCGAGACCGGGCGCGTGGTGTGGACGCGAACGTTCGACGAGCGCATCACCTCGACGCCGTACGCGACGGCCGACGCGGTGTACGTCGGCACGGCCGCCGGCACGGTGCGCGCGCTGGATCCGCGTACCGGACGCGACGTGTGGGTACGTCAGGTGCCCGATAGCGTGTGCGGCGCGCCGGCGCTCGCCGACGGCGTGCTCGTGATCGCGTCCGAGGACTTCACCGTGCGCGCACTCGACGCCAGGACTGGTGACGAGCGCTGGATGGTGGAGACCGAACTCGGCGTGATCGCCTCGCCGGCGGTCGGCGCCGGCAAGGCATTCGTCGGCGGCAAGGACGGGTACTTCTACGCGATCGACGTGCGCACCGGCGCGCTTGCGTGGAAGACGCCCGACATCCGTACCATCACGTCTCCCGCGGTGGTCGTCGGTACGATGGTCTGCATCCAGACCTACTACGGCGCGACGCGTGCGTACCACGTGGAGACCGGCGAACCGCTCTGGGTGACCAACCTCGGCGGTTCTCTCGCCAGCGCGCCAATCCTGACACCCGACGCGATCTACCTGGTGACCGAGCGGGGCATCGTGTATGCGCTGGGGTAGCGTGCTCGCGGCTGCGACGCTGACCGCGACGGCGGTCGTCATGACCGGCGCATCGATGTCGGCGGAGCGGGACGATCGGGACATCGGTGGCGCGTCGCGTGCGACCGACCATCTCGTACACGTGCAGCGCTACGGCATGGGCACGATGTTCGATCTGTTCGCGTACCACGCGTCGCGCGAGACGGCGCAGCAGGCCGTCGACGCCGCGTGGGCCGAGATCGACCGCCTCGATCGCGTCATGAGTCACTTTCGCGACGACAGCGATCTCAGCCGGTTGAATCGCGACGGCGCACGCGGGTTCGTGACGGTCGATCCGTCGCTGCACGACATCCTCGCCTCGTCCGCATCGTTGTCGCTCAGAACCGGTGGACGCTTCGACGTGACGATGACGCCGGTACTGCGGGTGTGGCAGCGTGCGTTCGACGCGGGGCAGCCGCCGTCTGACGCAGACGTCGCAGAGGCACAGGCGTGTGTGGGAGCCGACCGCGTCGAGACGCTGGCACCCGATCGCGTGCGGTTCACAACGCCGTGTACGGCCGTCGAACTCGGTGGCGTGGGGAAGGGGTATGCCGTCGATCGGGCGCTCGCCGTACTCGCGTCGCGGGGCGTGCGCAACGCGTTGATCAATGCCGGCGGGAGTTCGATCGGTGCGATCGGGGCGCCGCCAGACAGCGATGGCTGGCCCGTTCGTCTTGGTGCGCCAGTGACGGGACATCAGGTCGCTCTGCTGCAGGACGCGTCGATGTCCACGTCAACACAGCACCGTCGAGCGTTCGCGCGCGGCGCCGGGCGCTTCGGGGCCATCGTCGACCCGCGCGCCGGCGCGCCGGTGCCATCCGATGCAAGCGTCACGGTGATTGCCGCGAACGGGACGTCGGCCGAAGCCTTGACGAAGGCGCTCCTCATGACGTCGCCAGAGGAAGCGACAGCCATGCTCGGCGCGTTCCCCGGCGTGGTCGCACTCTGGATCTCCGCTGATGGCCGCCTCACGTCCGCGTGGCGTGAGTCCACGCTCTCGCTCGCCGATGCTCCCTGACATGCCGCTCGACATGCGTTCCGCTTCCCCCGTGTGGTCCGGTCTCCAGCGTACCTGTCGCGCGGCGGCTGTGATCGTGTGTCTCGTCGTGCCTGGCGTGGCCGATGCGGAGGTCCTCGTGCGCTGGGATCGCGCGCGAGTCCCCGCCGTCGACGCGCTTGGTGTGCGGAGTCTTGTCGTGCCTGCGGGAACGCCCTCCGTGGCTGCCGCCATCGAGGCCGGCTATCGCGTGTACATCGAGACGGGCAGTCGCGGCCTCGGGACACTCACGGTGCCCGCTGGCGTCGTTGGCGTGATCGTGCCGGCCGACGCCAGCGCCACGCAGGTGTCGGCGTTGCGCCGGCGCCTCGCCGCCGGGACAGCGAGTACGCCGCCTCGCACCGTGCGCGTACTGGAGCAGCGCGGCCAGTGGCCGCACATCCGTTCGAACTGGGTGACCAGTCGCGACGGCGTGCTGCAGGTGGCGAGCAGCACCGCGCAGCCGTGGCTGGCCAACAACCTTGCGCTCGTGCGCGCTGCGAAGACAGCGGTGCCGGGCGAGACGCCGCTGCTGGCGTACGCGTGGGAGCCGCGATTGCCGTCGGGAGCCGACGTCGAACCGTCGCTGCACGACTATCTCGTCGCGATTGGCGAAGCCGGCAGCGCGGGCGCCGACCTCGTGCTGTCGATCCACGAACGTCTCCAGGAGCGCCTGTTGCTGGCGTCGCCGGAGGCCAGAGCCTGGTGGGCGCGGATGCGGGCGGCGATCGACTTCTACGCGTGGGACGTGCGTGGGTATCGGCACACCGCCGACGTGGGCGTGCTCGTCAACGGCGATCCCATGCGCTGGTTCGAGGTACTGAACCTGCTGTCGCGCCACAACCTGCCGTTCGAGCCGGTGCGACTCGCCGATGTCGCGACGCGAGACATGGCCGCGTTCAGACTGCTCGTGGTGCTCGACGAACCGACGCCCGCGCAGGTGGATGCCCTGCACGCGTTCGCGAAGGCCGGCGGCATCGTGGTGCTGCCCGGATTGCCGGGAACACGGCCGTGGCAGTCGGGCGAGCCGGCGAGCCGAGCCGAGGGGCGCACGGCGTGGACCATCGCGTCAGCATCTGGTAACGCATCTGTGGCGCCAGGACAGATCGTCGAACTGGCGGAGCCCGTCGTCGATCCCAACACCTTCGCGCTCGACATGCGCGCGCTGCTGGGCGACGAGCGGCGCACCATCCAGATCTGGAACGGCATCACCGTGCTCGCGCAACACGCGTCGACAGACGACGGCGCGACGTCCGTGCTGACGCTGCTGAACTACGCCGAGCAGCCCGTGGAGGTGCAGGTGCGGCTGCCCGGGACGTTCTCGGCCATCCATGTCGAGACGCCGGGAGAGGGCGCCCCATCGCTGCTGCCGTTCCACCAGCGCGGCGATCACGTGGAGTTCGTCCTGCCCGCCCTCGGCCCCGGCGCCCGGGTGTTCCTGACACGCTAGACAGCGACCGCTCGGCCACGTCCACATGCCGGCGTGGACAGGGCCGGATTCCGAGCCAGGCAGCGGGTAGCGCCGGCTCTCCGAGCCAGGCCCTGTGGAGCGAGGCCGAACCCGGTGGGTACGGCGTCTACGGCTTGACGTGGCGGGGCATGGGTGGACGCGCGACTTCCACTTCCGCGGCGGCTTTGGCCGCGCGTTCCCGTTCCCACCTGGCGCGAGTCGCTGCGGCGATGCGCGCTCGTCCTTCCGGAGACATCTGGCGCGTCTTCTTCGCGGCTTTGGGTGCCGGTGCTCGAGTGCGCGTGGGCTCGGCGGCCGTTCCCGCCAACGCGGCGCGATGCCGACGGAGGGTGGCGAGTTCGTTGCCGAGTCGCTCGATCTCGGAATCGAGCCCCCTGATCGCCGCCTGCCGGATGATGTCGTCCATACCGGCAAGTCTACCGCGTTCGTTCTCCACACGGAGCCCGACAGCCGGCTCGGCCCGTTCGAGCCCGGGAGCTACGAGAGCACCGGCCCTCCGCGCCCGGCTGGGACACGCACCGTGATCACGACGAACTCGGCCGGCCTCAGTGGCGCGAAGCCGACGACGATGGTGGCCAAGCCTGTGTCGATGTCGTGCTCTGTGGTGGTGGTGCTGTCGCACCTGACGAACCAGGCCTCCTTCGGCGTGGATCCCTGGAAGGCGCCCTGTCTGAAGAGGCCGTGCATGAACGTGTCGACGCCGAGCCGGAGGCGGGCCCACAGTGGATCGTCGTTCGGCTCGAGCCGAGCCCATGTCGTCCCGCGGATCAGGCTCTTCTCGATGAACAGCGCCGTTCGCCGGATCGGCACGTACTTCCAGTCACTCGCGAGCGCATCGGCACCAGCAGTGGTGCGGGCGCCCCACACGACGGGCCCGATCCGCGGTAACACGCGTAAGCCGTTCACTCCGCGTTCGGTGAGTTGCCTGTTGTCGTTGTCGGTCAGCGCAACGGTCGCACCGACCGCGCCTGTCAGCGTCGCCTCCACGCCTGCCGGAGCCTTCCACACGCCGCGGCGGCGATCCGTCCGCGCGAACACGCCCGCGATGGCGCCACAGGGAACGAAATCAGCCAGACGTCCGCCCTGCAGAGGATCGGCGCACTGCATGCGTGGAACGTGGAGCGTGGCGTTCGGGTCAGGAGCCACGCCCCATGTGGCGCTGTCGATGCTGTTGGTACCGCTGACGATCTCCGATGCGCTGGTCCAGCCGATGAGCGGATCCGCGATGAACATCGCGCGACGTGCGGCGGCATACCTGACGGCCGCCGCGCGCGTCTGCGCCGAGATGTCGCTGTCGAACGTGAACGGCGGAATGCACAGGAGATCGACGGTGTCGGCGTGCTCCAGCGCCCACAGTCCCTTTCTGTCACCTTCCAACCAGTCG
Source organism: Acidobacteriota bacterium (assembly GCA_020845575.1). Classification (NCBI taxonomy): domain Bacteria; kingdom Pseudomonadati; phylum Acidobacteriota; species Acidobacteriota bacterium. The sequence goes on from JADLFL010000016.1 coordinate 175,459, forward strand.
GCCGATACGTCATCGTCGGTGAGCGCCGCGCCTGTGCGGCTTTCCACCCTGACGATCACGGCATCGGTCCCACCGTTGGCGAAGAACTGGCTGACGGCGTAGCTCATCGGACATGCGCGCGCGAGATCCCCGAACGGCCGCTCGAACTCGGCGACACTGCGGACGAGCACGGGCGTGTCGATGACACCGGAACTCGCCGCGCCCACGAACGCCGTCACCGCCGTCGACGCGCCGGCGATCAGAGGATCCCTGGCGCGCACATCGTCGACGTAGACGCCTGGTATGGTCGGGCCATCGGTCATGTCCGGCTCCTCGAAGGTCGCAGCGTCGCCGGTGCGCAAGGCTTCGTACTCGGAGAGTTCGACCTCGAGATCCTCGAGTTGGCTGCGCACGCCGTCACGCATCGCCTTCGCGGCGCTGGGGTGCACGCCGGTCGCATCCGGAGCGGCCAATGCTCGCCGGAGTCGCTCAGCCTGAGCCTGCATGTTGAGGTACTGGCGCTCGTTGGTGATCATGGCAGGTCCCCCAGTCTGCGCTGTTTTCCTCAAGTACGATCTGACGTTAGGGCTGTGACCATGCACAAGTACGAACTCATCGTGTACTGGGATGCCGAAGACGGTGTGTTCGTGGCCGAGGTCCCGGAACTGCCGGGCTGTATGGCTCACGGCACCACGCCGTCGGACGCCGTCAGTGCCGTGCAGGACGCCATCCAGTTCTGGATCGAAACGGCTACTGCGGATGGTCGAGCCGTGCCGGTACCGAAGGGGCGTCGACTTCTTTACGCGTAGCGCTGGCCGGCGTAGTCCATCATTCCTCTCTCAACACCACCATCGGAGTCACGCTGCGGACGCGCCGGGCGGCCAGCCACGCGAAGGTCGTCGCGGTACTGCCGATGAGCAGTGCCGTGCTGATGAACGTCGTCGGATCGAGCGGGGCCACACCATGGAGCAGCGACGATAGTGCGCGAGCGGCGAGTGCGGCTCCGCCGAGGCCGACGACGAGTCCGGCCGCGATGAGCACGAGCCCCTGACCGACGATGGTTCGAACGAGGACATCAGGCGAGGCGCCGATCGCCGATCGGATGGCCATCTCCCGTCGTCGTTCGGTGACGAGCGTTATCAGCGTTGCGAGGACGCCCGCCAGCGCAACGCAGAGGCCAAGACCCCCGAAGCCGATTGCCGGCAGCGCGCGAGCCCGACGAGCGGCAATGGACCGTGCGACGACGTCATCCAGAGTCTGTACGTCTGGCACGGGGACGCTCGCATCGAGTTGCCGGCTCGACTCGCCGATCATCGGGGCGAGCCGGCGGACGTTGTCGTCGCCGCGCACGATCAGATACGCCTTTCCCAACGGTAGACGCGCCCACGGTACGTAGATCGCACCGCCCGCCGGTGTGTCGAGTCCGTCGTACTTGACGTCGCGTACTACGCCGACGACGCGTAGATCGCCCGCGAGTCCAAGCGATGCTGGGAACCCGGTGATTGTCCGCCCGATCGCGTCCTCGTCGGGGAAGTAGAACCGGGCCGTCGACTCGCTCAGGATGACGACTGGTGCGTCAGGGCGATTCTCCGCGTCTTCGAAATCGCGCCCCGCGATCCACTTCACACCGAGTGCGCGCAGATAGCCGGGGCCGGCAGAGCCGACCTTGAGGAAACGCGACTCGTCGCGATCGCCGCGCACCAGGCGAACCAGCATCATCGCCGGTGCCGTGAGGGGAGGCAGGTTGCTGCCGATGCCGGCGTATCGCACCCCGGGCATCGTGTTCACGCGCGCGACGAGAGCGCGGAGGTACGCGCCCTTCTCGACGCTATCGAGTAGTCCCGTGTCAGACAGCGTGAGCTTCGCGGCGATGGCTCCTCGCGCCTGGAACCCGTGGTCGGCGCGGACCAACGTCGAAACCGTCCGCGCGAGCAGGCCGGCGCTGACCAGCAGGACACACGAGACGGCGATCTGCGCCACGACGAGGATGCGGCGCACCTGCCAGGCGTGGAGCGACTCGGTGGTGCCGCGCGCAGCAGGCGCGAACTCGAGGTGCGTCGCGTGCCACGCCGGTGCGATGGCGCAGAGCATCGTCGTCAGGAACGTGAGCGCGACGATCGCGGCGAGAACCGGCGCGTCCATGTGCACCGAACGAAGTCCGGCCACGGCATCGGCCGCCTGCGCCGTAAGGACACGGATGGTCATCCAGCCGAGGAACGAGCCGGCGAGTGCGGCGATACCTGCGATGAGCGCGATCTCGACGAGGACGCCGCGCACGAGCCGGGCGGGCGACGCACCGACGGCCATGCGCGTCACCAGTTCGCGACGACGAGAGACGTCGCGTCCGATGAACAGTGTCGTCACGTTCGCGCAGCCGACCACGAGCACGAGGAGCGCGCCGACGAGGGATCCGGCGAGCAGCGTACGAGTGCTGCCGACGACGGTCTCTCCGAGTTGTGCGACTGACACGGTCTCCCGGCCGGTCGGCGACGGCTCGAGGCAGACGCGACTGGCATCGTCACGGAACTGATCGAGTGTGGTACCCGGCTTCAGGCGCGCGACGATCTTCGAGTAGCCGCCATCCTGCGAGCGCGTGCCCGGCGTCATCGCCGGTGAAGGCAGCCACAAGGAGACATCTTCTGCGGGGAACGCGAAGGCAGGGTCGACGATGCCGCCAATCACATGCGGCCGATCGCCGATCGACACGGCACTGCCGATCGCGTCGGGAAGGTCGGCCCCGATGAGACTCGCCGCCGCGCGCGAACTGACGACGATGTCGGGCGCGTCGAGCCGAACGCGAGTGTGGCCGAGTGCGGCAGGCGCGCCGAGGACCTCGAAGAACGACTCGGTGACCAGCGCGGCCTGATACACGTGGGCCCGACCTGCGGATCGAACCGTCACGTCTGTCGTGACGTAGCCGGCGGCGGACTCCACCGTCCGCAAGCGAGGCAGGCACTGTTGCAGGGCGTCTGGAGAGAAGCCGAGATCGCCACCGTCGTGGAAGAGGATGTTGAGGACGGCCAGTCTCGATGCGTCGGGATACGGAAGCGGCCGAATCAGGACGCCGTACGCGACAGCGAATGCCGCGACGTTCATCCCGATGCACAGTGCCAGCGTCGTGACAGCCAGTGCGGTGCCCCCTGGTCGTCGACGCATGCCCGCCCACGCATGACGAGCGTCAATCTGGAGGGGGTCGCTCCATGACCATCCGACTATCCGCATGCGGGCATCGTACCTCTGCCCTTGCCGATGGGGCGCGGCCGTCTCAGACAGCCACGGGTTGACAGTCAGATGTCAGTCGAGTTGAACAGGGCGGCGGCTGCTCAGAGTCTGGCGCGTAGTGCCACCAGTCGCGGCAGCAACGTCGGCACTTCTTCCACCACGATGCTCCAGACGATGTCGTCGTCGATGCCGAGGTATCCGTGCGCCACCGTGCCCGACGCCAACTGCGTCCTGTCGAGGCTCTCCGTGTACTGCATGACACGGCGGCACGCCTCGATCATGTCGTCGACGAACAGGGTGGCATCACGCGACACGGCGGGCTTCGGCTTCGATGCGGGGTCTCAGTTGCGAGCGGAGCGCCGCACGGGTCACCAGATCCACATGCGTGCCCAACGTGTCTTCCAGCAGCGCCTTGAGGTCCATGAACCTGGCGAAGGTCGGCGGTCCGTCGAACTCGACGAGCACATCGATGTCACTGTTGGCCTGTGCCTCGCCACGTGCGACTGAACCGAAAACGTACAAGGCCGCGACTCTGAACTCGGTCTTGAGTCGAGGCTCCAGCTGGTGGACGGCTTCGGCAACGGCGTTCAGGGTCATGGGAACCTCTGCTCGCGCAATATAGCAGCCCGGAAGGACTTGCAGGTGGCCTCGGGACTGAAATGAGGCTAGAGTCATCGGCGTGATTCAACCCTATGCCATCGGTGTGTGCAGCTGGTCGTTGCAGGTCAAGAACGTGCCCGAACTACGCGGTTTCCTGGACCAGCTCGGCGTGAACGTGATCCAGATCGCGTGCGGGGATCCCCACCACGCGTCCTGGGACGAGGGCGACGACATGCCGGCGGCGGCGCTTGCCGCCGGGTTCGACATCCACGCGGCGATGGTCGGGTTCCCGGGCGAGGACTACACCACACCCGACACGATCAAGGCGACGGGCGGCTTCGGCGATCCGGCGACGCGCGCGGCGCGGCTCGAGACGCTGAAGTGGGCGCTGGCGCGCACGACCGCGCTGGGTGTCGATCGCCTGACCATGCACGGCGGCTTCATCCCCGACCCCGGTGACGAGGGGCGGAAGGGCTTCCTCGACACGCTCGGCGAGGCCGCGGCGCTCGCCAAGGTGCACGGAGTCACGCTCGGCCTCGAGACCGGCCAGGAGACGGCCGACCTGCTGCGTCGCACGCTCGACGACCTGCAGTGCGACAACGTCAAGGTCAACTTCGACCCCGCCAACATGCTGCTCTACGACATGGGCGACCCGATCCGCGCCGTCGAGATCCTCGGACCCGATATCGCGACGGTCCACTGCAAGGACGCCTTGCGCCCGACGACGCCGGGGACGTGGGGCCAGGAGGTGCCGCTCGGCGAGGGCGCGGTCAACATGGCGCTGTTCATCGAGACGCTGAAGAAGGTCGGCTTCGCCGGGCCGCTCGTGATCGAGCGTGAGGTGGGCGACCAGCAGGGGCGGCTCGCCGACTGCGCGCACGGGATCCGCGTCCTGCGCGACATCCTCGGTGAATAACGCCTTCAGCGGTCCACCTACACGCGACGGGAGTCGGAGCGGCCAGTCAGACTGAACGGCAACCTGGCGCTGGACTGGTTGCCAGCCACTCGTTGAGTTGTCTGGTCAGGTGACTGTCGTCGCTCACCCATTCGAGCTTGTCGAGGCTCATGAACAGGAAGAAGACGCCCAGAAACAGCGACAGAACCGGGAGTCCTGTTGCACTCGAGCCTGGAGAAGTGGGGAAGGTCATATAGAGAACTGCCGTGGCGATGCCACGTCGCCGTGCGACGGGCGGTCTGACAGGGCGGGCTCGACCGCGGCGGCGAGCCGACGGCGGAGCCGCGCGGCTGAGGACTGCCGTGGCGATGCCACGTCGCCGTGCGA